>JALTYW010000024.1 GCA_027046415.1 Sulfurovum sp. | reverse complement strand
TGGTAAAGAGTGCGGCATACTGTTCACGGCTCGCATGCGAAAAGAGAGGAATCCCTTCTCCAAGGAACCCTATGCGCTCCTCATCGGAGGGGAGATGATCGACTTTGATCGACTCTTTGGTATTTTTCTCTCTGCTGTTTTGCTCCCAAAACGCTTCACCCACACTAAGCCGGAGTACTGCCTGTTTGGTCTCGAGACTGGCAGGGCTCTCTCCTGCTTCCTGAGAGTCGATCACAATCGGCAAAGAAGTTTGGGGTTCAATATCGATCAGAGAACTCCTGATAAATCCAACAGAAGCGGGCAGCCTGCTTGGTGTCAGATGTGACACAAGAGATTTAAAAAGATACCCGACATACTGAAGCATCGACTGGGGAGATAGGATCACTGCTGTAGACTTTCCATCCATCACACTCAGCTCCGAAGCGATCAGTTTGGAGGCAAAGGTACGGTTGTTATACTCTATGCCGACCACGCCAGCGGCTGACAACTTCATCTCATTGCCATTGGCAACGGTGATCTTCATCTTGGTATGCTTTAGCTGCTTGACACGGGAGAGTGTCTTCCAAAAATGTCCCAGCCGCTCTTGCCAGCTCTTTTGACCGATGCTGCTCTCAAACTGATCAAGCGGTGGTGCCTCACCAATGACCGCTTCCTGTAAGACTATCTGCCCATTACAATAAAGCAGATCTATCCGCTCTTCTGTAGGTTCCAGTGCCAGCTTTACGGCATCTTCAAGCTTGGAGGGCAGTGCGAACATTCTTCGGAGGTTTTTCTGTTATCTGTCGGGATGATTCCCAGTGTAATATCTTTTTCCAATACTATCGGAATCACATGCTTTATTGCTTCAAGCGAACCACTAACGATCAGATGGGTTAGATTTTCTGGGTGCTGTGCCAAAAAAGTATCGATTGGCACGATCTGCACCTCATCAGGCAGAAGTGTCAATGCTTTGACCTCTTCTACCAACGTTTCCAGTCCGGTCTCATACAGGTAAAAAATCATGGGGTATTATAACGAGACTATCTAAAACGCGCTACCATCTCCTTGAGCTCTTTTTTGTCAATCTTGACACTCTTGTCACCGCGTTTTTTGGCATAGAGTTTACGTACCATCGCTTCGACTTCAGGGTCTTCACTCATATGTCCATAGAGTATCTTCAATGCATCAGATTCGTTGAATGGGCGCGATGCACGTTTAAAGCGTAGCTTCAAGCCAAGATACATACTTGCCATCCCCGCCCCAAACGCAAGTACCAACATCCACCAGCTGCTTTGAAGCGACGCACTGGACACAGCTGGGGCTTCTTGCGTATTGTCTGCTTTTGGCGGAGTAATATTGCTGTGTACCGTACCGCTTTCATTGTTAGAAGAAACATTTGACGGTACTGATGCAGCAGTATGTTTAGAGGCTTCTACATGCACACTGTATCCGGGTATGGTCAATGTTTTTGACGATTTGCTTTGTGGATCATACGCCTTCAATGTCCGTTCAGGGATTGTAAAATCACTGTCGGCAATAAAGACAAATTTCTTGACATAGGTACTTTTAACCTTGTCTCCAATCACTTCCGTTGTCACTTTAGCATCATCACTGTAAACAGTCACCCCGTCAATCTCGTAGTTTGGCATCTCGTAATCTTCCAGACTGCCGTCTCCTTCGATGGTTACAGTCAGGTTGACAGGTTTATTGGCTTTGGTGACATTTTTGTCCAAAGTACTGTCAACATAGAAATGCCCTATCAAGTCGGCATCCTGCGGTGCAGGATCAACCTTGATATCAAGCGTATTGGAGACGATCGGCTTCCAGATCGTACCAAAGTAGCGCCCGAAAATATCACGGCGGCTGGTATCAGCCAGTCCGATCTTCGCCGTTGCCGGTGCGATGTGGTACTCACCCTCTTTCTCAGGTATCAACACATAACGAAGTTCGGTGATCTGGTGATCCCCTTTCATATAGCGTTTGGGATCATTGATCTCTTTGACCAAAAATCCTTTGAACTCCGGGCGCTGATACTGCGGATTGTCTGAGAGTCTAATATTATTTCGCAAGGCAAAATAGACCGTAACTACCAACGGTTCACCGACAATCACATCTGTTTTGTTTGCACTCATTTTCAGGCTGTATGCACCACTCTCTACGCCTTTGGGTGCAGTTGACTTGACCACTTTCAGCGTAAGCGGCTTGGTGTGGTACACTTTGCCGTCGATTGTCACACTGTAAGAGGGGATCTGCATCGACTTGGTCGGTACAAAGGTCAGTATCAGGTCAGTCGTATGGGTAATACTGCTGTTGCCGTTGATCACCTGCATGGAGGTGTGCTGTGTCTGGCTTCTGCCAAGCACCGGTACACCGTCTATCTGAGTGATGTTTGGAAACTGCGCACGGTCACCTTCAGCGATGATGCGAAGCTGTGCTGTATTGCCCTCCACTACCTCTTTTTGTGAAAGTACCGCTTCGACACTGTCGGCATAAACCAATCCTGTGAAAAGTGTCACAAATACCCACAACGGTAATAGTACACTGTATTTTACTTTTAAGGTTTTATGTTTCATATTCTATTCCTTATGATTCATTAATAATACTACGAAATTAGGAACCGACGGTTTTAGCCTCGCTTTACTTCGCGATTCCAAAATATTTGTAAATTGATACCGATCCGACATCTTATCCAATCGCTTTACCACGGTCTGATATCCTTCCGTTCTTTAGGCTTTCCACCGCCCATCTGGTACATCATTGTCGGTGTCTTTTTCTGTCCCATCTTCTTCAACAGACGTTTGAGCTCAGCCTGTTTGAGCTTCTCTTCTTTGCTCATCTTCTGTTTTTTGGGTGTAGCTGAAGCGGCAGACTCGTTGCCTTGTTTGTTTTGAGGCTTCTTCTCTTTTTCTGTTCCACCTTTGGACTTGTCATCTTTCTTCTTTTGATCCTCTTTTTTCTTGTTGCCCTGTTTTTGCTGCTCTTTCTTTTTATCTTGGTCTTTTTTCTTGTCGTTTTGTTTTTGCTGTCCGTTCTTGTTCTGTTGATTTTTATTTGGTCGCTCTTTTTGTTTTGGTTGTTCTTCTTTTGGTCTTTGTTCTGTTTCTTTTGCTGATCGTTTTTCTTCTGGTTTTTGTTTTGTTTGTTCTGCTTGTTCTGTTTCTGTTGCTGTTTCTTTTTCTGTTGTTGCTGTTGCTTTTTGCGCTTTGCAAGTTCAAGGTTGAAACGGGTATCTTTATCCTCTCGAATTTTCAGCGCTTTTTCATAGGCTTCAATGGCTTTGTCAAGTTTATTCTGCATAAAATAGCTGTTGCCCACATTGTGCAGACGCTGTGCCTCGTCAACCCCTTTGCCTTTGGCTTTTTCATACGCCTTGAGTGCCGCATCGTAATTTTTGGACTTGTAGTAGGCATTACCCGCATCATATGCTTTCTGTGGTACATTTTTCTCAAGTGTATTAAAGAGTGCTGCACTTTTGCTGTAGGCTTTTGCCTTGTACGCCTCATTCGCCTCTTTAATGGTTTTAAAATCGGTCAAACCGGCATACAGAGGCATCCAGACTACAAGCAGCATCAAAACCTTCTGTAAAATACTTCTCATGATTTTGCTCCTTTGCGTGCGCTCTTGCGTGTACGCTGTTCGAAACGCGGGAATGAACTAAACCCGATCAGCAGTAGGAAAAGTCCCACGATCAACGGCACATAGAAATACTCGGTGCGTTGTTTGATCACCACTTTCCCCTGTGAGCGCATTTTGTACTTGGTATGGATCAGGTCTGCCAATTTTTTCATATCATCTTTTCCGTTGCCTGCGATCACATAGGCACCGCCGTTGTCTTTGGCAAGCAGCCCAAGAGCATCGTTACGCTGTGTAATGGCAATGGTACCATCTTTCAGTGTCAGCGGTTTTCCATCATTGTCAAGCACAGGGGCACCCTTTTTCGTACCTACCAGTACCGCATAGAGGTCGATATTGTTCTGTTTGAGAATATCTGCAAATCCGGCGATCGCCTCTTCATCCCCACCATCGGTAAAGAGGACAAGGATTTTGGGTTTCTTCTTCTCCAGTACTCCGGCAGCCAGATTGCCAAGTGCGCTGAAGTCGGTCGAACCCATATTGATATAGCTCTCATCCACCCCTTGAAGCAGCATTTTCAGTGTCTCTTTGTCAGAGGTAAAGGGTGCGACAATAAATGAGGAGTAGGCAAACGCCGCCACACCAACCTCATCGCTTGGCATGTCATCAAAGAACTGCATCATCTTCTTTTTGGCAAACTCAAGACGGTTGGGGTAGACATCTTTGCTGCGCATCGATCCGGAGATATCCAGTGCGGTCAACACCGTCAGCCCCTGCACATCAACACGTTTCTCTCCCTCGTTGACAACCGGACGCGCCATAGCAACGATCATAAAAAAGATCGCACTAAAGAGGATAATGTTGCGCAGCCTCTGCGGCATACTCTCATTGCCTGCACTCAGCCGCTCAAGTACCTTCGCATCAAAAATACGAGAAAGCCGCTCTTTATTGGTAGAAACCAACACAGCAAAGAGCACAAACGGCACAATCATCACCCAGAAGAGATAAGGGTAAACAAATTCCATCAATGCACCTCCCCTTGGTCGGGAGCGATGAGTGATGAGTGATGAGTGATGAGTTTTGGTTTGCGTTGCTTCGCAACACCTCTATCAAATATAAGCTTTTTGCAAAAAAGCATACCTTCATTCCTCATTCTACACCCCTCTCTGGTTTCTAAAATAGATAAAGAGCAGCAGACTCAACACGGCAAGAAAGAGCGGATAGACATACAAGTAGGTGTGTTCTACCACTTTCTTGTCATTAAGCTTGGTGGCTTCCATCTTGTCTATCTCATCATAGACCCGCTGCAGCGCGTGGGCATTGTCCGCTCCAAAGGCTTCGCCGTGTCCGGCTTTTGCCAAAGCACTCAGATAGGCTGCATCATAATCCCTTGGTCCACCAATTCCGATGGCATAGAGCTTGATATCACGTTTTTCGATCATGCTTTTGACATCCTGAAACGGTACTTTACTCATATTATCCATCCCGTCAGTGAGCAAAATCACGATCTTGCTCTTTGCCTTGCTTTTACTGAGCATATTGTACGCCTGCACCAGTGCATCGTTAATGGCAGTCTTTCTTCCGGCAATACCAAGTTTTTGCATACGGGTGATATTGGTCAAGAACTCCTTCTCAAATGTCAACGGTGAAGCGATAAACGCCACGTCAGCAAAAGTAACCATCCCGATGCGGTCATTCTTTCGTTTCTGGATAAAATCTTCTACCACCTCTTTGACTACATCAAACTTGCTTTTAAAGATATCATTTGGGTCGAACCCCTGCTGACGCATTGAGCCTGAACTGTCGATCACAAGAACAATATCACGCCCCTCTTTTTTGGAGTTGGTGTAACTCTTGGTAATGACAGGAGATGCCAGTGCCGTCACCGCTGCGACAATACCGACCCACTTCAGCCAGTTTAACAGTGTACTCTTTCTGCTCTCGCCTGCGATCAGTGTCGCCACATGGGGAAAGAAGATCGCACGACTTCTCTCTTTGCACCATTTTGCACATACCAAAAAGAGCAAAATGACCAAAAACGCCAATGGATATTCAAAACTAAATTGACTCATCTGCCACCTGCACAAACAATTTATATTGGTTCAATGTATCCTGATCGACCTGATCGACCTCTTTTTTGTATTTGTACTTCTCCAGCATCGGCTCAAGCTGGGAAAAGAGCTCTTTTCTTCGCTCATCCGTTGCCAAAAGCCTTGCATAGTGTGTCGCTTCATACGCCGCTTTTTTGCTGTTGCTCCAGTCTATGGACTTGAGTGCTGCAAGATACGCTTTGGCAAGGTTTTTCTTGCGGTTCTCCCACAGCTTTTTGGCAACAAAAAAGAGAATGCCAAGCCCAAGCAGCACTGCAAAACTTATGAGCCCCCAGTAGATGTAGAAACTGCTGTCGGGGATCTCTATCAGCGGCTTGATATCACGCAACTGCGCCATCAAATTCTGCTCATTCATACTCTCATTCCTTTCATCAGCTTCACCGCCGCATCTTCATGCGTATAGATCTTCGCAAATCGGATCCCCTGCTTTTTGAACTGCCTGTAGAGTTTTTCATCGTTTTTCAGCAACGCTTTTTTGTAGCTTTTTAGTGTACCGCTGTCGATGTTGCCTTCAAAACTCTGTTTCGTCTCCATAT
>JALTYW010000023.1 GCA_027046415.1 Sulfurovum sp. | reverse complement strand
CAAGGCTGTGTTGGAAAAAGAGGGAGATATCGCCTTTGCCTATGACGGGGATGCCGACCGTATCGCAGTGCTGACCCACCGCTACAATATCAAAGGCGACCAGATGGCACTGCTCTTTGCGCTTGGCATGGAGAACCCAACCGTTGTCGGTGAGGTCAAGTGTTCACAGGTGATGTACGACGAACTGGAACGCCGCGGTGCCAAAGCGATCATGTACAAAACAGGTCACTCCAACCTCAAAGTCAAAATGAAAGAGACCGGTGCAGACCTCGCCTGTGAGGTAAGCGGTCACATCTTCTTCAAACACCGCTACTTCGGTTACGACGATGCGATCTATGCCACCCTGCGTATGCTTGAACTGGTGGCACAGGGCATCAACCTTGACAAAGAGCTCGATGCGCTTCCACAGGTCTTTTCAACCGAAGAGATCAAAGTTGAGACAACTGAAGAGGAGAAGTTCGCCATCATCGACAAAGTCAAAGCACTGCTTGAAACTCCTCCAGCAGATTTCCCCGCTATCAAGAGCATCATCGATGTAGACGGTGTACGCATCAACTTTGAAAAGGGCTGGGGACTGGTACGCGCGTCCAACACCACTCCGGTACTGGTAACACGGTTTGAATCGACCGATGCTGCTTTGGCAAAAACGTATGAAGAGAAGGTCAATAAGCTTATTGCGGAAGCAAAGGCAGCATTATGATCAACAAACTTTACTTCCCATGCTCCGATGAAAAACCCAAACAACATGCATTTGAAGCAATTAGAAAAGAGCAGGAGTATATAGGCTACTATGCACTCCCCGATCAAGATACAGCAGCTATCTTGCAATACTGCGAAAAAATTCCAAATGATATAGAGAATATTGTTGTCATCGGTATTGGAGGGAGTTCTCTTGGTGCTAAGGCTGTCTATGAGTTTATCCGTCCTGTCAAAACACTGCCGCGTAAACTCTATTTTTTCGAAAGTACCGATCCTGTCAACCTGACCGCTCTGCTTGCAGATATCATACTGGATAAAACCCATTTTCTGGTTATCTCCAAATCCGGTACTACCATTGAAACATTTGCTATCTACAAATATATCTATTCGCTGCACAGCAATCCTGATGCATACACTTTCATTACCGATCCAGGGTCTCCTCTGGAAAAATATGCACAAACTATTCATGCACAGATACTGCACCTGCCCGAGAATGTCGGTGGGCGTTTTTCCGTACTCTCTCCGGTGGGGCTGCTTCCTCTTGCATTGTGCGGAATCGACATCGACAGCCTTCTTCAAGGAGCCTCAAACATCAAAGAGAGCTTTTTCAATGCCGGATATATGCAAGAGACACTGCTAAACAAAGCCGTATACTATGCCAAACATCATGCACAATACCATATTAACTGTCTCTTTGCCTACTCCGAGTCACTCAAATATTTTTGCGAGTGGTACGTACAGTTATGGGGAGAGAGTCTTGGCAAACATCAGCGTCATTCGGCCTTTCATGTGGGACTCACCCCTATCGGACTTATCGGTCCAAAAGACCAACACTCCTTTTTGCAACTTATAATGGAAGGCACCCGGGACAAATCGGTCACATTTATTAAGATCGAAGACTTTAACGATTCTACGGTAATTCCAGATATCAGTCTTCCTCACCTCGAGTCTCTTGATGCACTCAACGGTCTACCCTTTGAAACACTGATCAACATGCAGTGTGATTCTGTCATGGAAGCACTCCTAAACGAAAAAGACATCCCTATCGATATCATCTCTATTCCCAATACAAGCGAGTACAATATTGGTGCATTAATATTCTATTATGAGTTGCTAACCTCACTGGTGGGTGAGCTTATTGATGTCAATACCTATGATCAGCCTGGAGTAGAAGCCGGAAAGATCATTTTAAAAGAGAAACTTTCCGCACAAAAGGGCTAACGCAGTCCTAATAACAAATACGCTAAAATATCAGGATTATCTTTAGAACACAAGGATGTCTCTTGATCAACAAGTGTCTATTTCCCGCTGCCGGGTACGGTACGCGCTTTCTTCCTGCTACCAAAGCAACCCCCAAAGAGATGCTTCCCGTACTGACAAAACCGCTCATTCAGTACGGTGTCGAAGAGGCACTAGATGCAGGTATCACAACCATGGCGATCGTTACAGGACGTGGTAAACGAGCGATAGAAGATCACTTTGACATTTCGTATGAACTGGAACATCAAATCAAAGGCACAAGCAAAGAGCCACTGCTTGATGAGATTCGCACACTCATCAGCCAGTGTACATTCTCCTATACAAGACAAACCGAAATGAAAGGTCTGGGACATGCCATTCTGACCGGTGAAACCCTCATCGGAAATGAGCCTTTTGCCGTATTGTTAGCAGATGATCTCTGTGACAACGCTATTTTGAAGCAGATGGTCAAGGTATATGAGAAATATGAGTGCTCTATTATCGCTATCGAAGAAATACCGACATCACAGACAGACCGGTACGGTATTGTTGCTGGTCATCTTATCGACAACAGCGATGACACCTACCGTGTCACGGACATGGTCGAAAAACCTGCACCTGATGAAGCACCCTCCAATATGGCGATCATTGGGCGCTATATTCTAACACCAGATATTTTTGAGATTCTCAAACATACCAAGCCAGGGAAAGGCGGAGAGATACAGATCACCGATGCCCTTCTGGAACAGGCAAGAAAAGGCAAGGTTATCGCTTACAAATTCAAAGGAAAACGTTTTGACTGCGGCTCTGTCGAAGGCTTTGTCAAAGCGACCAACTACTTTTTCAACAAGGGAGAGGAACAATGAAATTTTTAGTGACCGGCGGTGCCGGATTTATCGGATCGGCTGTCATTCGCCACCTGATCAACAACACAGACCATGAAGTGGTCAACGTAGACAAACTTACCTATGCAGGAAACCTTCAGTCTCTTGCCGAAGTCAGTGACTCGCCGCGTTATGCATTTGAACAGGTCGATATTTGTGATGCTTCAGAGATCGCACGTGTCTACAGAGAACATCAGCCCGACATTGTCATGCACCTTGCAGCAGAATCCCATGTAGACCGTTCCATCGACGGGCCGGGAGAGTTCATCAAGACCAATATTTTCGGTACCTACACCCTGCTGGATGAGGGACGCAAATACTACAACACTCTCGATGAGGCAAAACAGAAAAGATTCCGTTTTCACCACATCTCGACCGATGAGGTCTATGGCGATCTTGAAGGTACAGACGATCTCTTTACCGAAACGACCCCTTACGCACCAAGCTCCCCATATTCTGCCTCCAAAGCAAGTTCAGACCACCTTGTACGTGCATGGCAGCGTACCTACGGTTTCCCGACACTGGTAACCAACTGCTCCAACAATTACGGGCCATACCATTTCCCAGAAAAGCTCATCCCGCTTGTCATCCTTAATGCCCTTGAAGGCAAACCCCTGCCTATTTACGGTAAAGGGGATCAGATCCGTGACTGGCTCTACGTTGAGGATCATGCCAGAGCACTCGTACTCGTCGCCACAACCGGAGAGATAGGCGAGACCTACAACATCGGCGGGCACAACGAAAAACAGAATATCGAAGTGGTTAAGACCATCTGTCAGATCCTTGACAAAAAAGTACCTAAAGAAACGCCGTACGAGGAGCTTATCACATTTGTCAAAGACCGCCCCGGACACGATGTACGCTACGCTATCGATGCATCGAAGATCGAACGGGAGCTTGGGTGGAAACCGCAGGAGACCTTCGAGACAGGGCTTGAGAAGACCGTACAGTGGTATCTTGACAATGAAGCGTGGTGGAGAGCCGTACAGGATGGAAGCTACCAAAGAGAACGATTAGGAGACAGTGTATGAAAGGTATCATTTTAGCAGGCGGGTCAGGCACACGGCTCTATCCTATCACCAAAGGGGTCAGCAAACAGTTGGTTCCCATCTATGACAAACCGATGATCTACTATCCGCTTTCGGTCCTGATGCTTGCAGGCATTACGGAAGTGCTCATCATCTCCACACCGACAGACCTGCCGCGTTTTGAGCAGCTGCTTGGAGACGGAAGTGATATCGGTATGAAATTCAGTTACGTCGTACAGCCAAGCCCGGACGGACTGGCACAAGCGTTCATTCTTGGTGAGGAGTTCATCGGCGATGACGATGTAGCACTGGTACTGGGAGACAACATCTTCTACGGACATGGTCTGACACAGATGCTTGCCACCTCTGTCACCAACGCTACAGAGCACAATGCAGCTACCGTCTTTGGCTACTATGTTAAAGACCCGGAGCGCTACGGGGTTGCCGAGTTTGATGAGGAGGGTAACGTCATCTCCATCGAAGAGAAGCCGGAAAATCCAAAAAGCAACTATGCTGTAGTAGGACTCTACTTCTATCCCAACGATGTGGTCAAAAAAGCCAAAGAGGTTAAGCCAAGTGACCGTGGCGAACTGGAGATCACCACACTCAACCAGATGTATCTTGATGAAAAACGTCTGAAAGTCGAGCTGATGGGCAGAGGCTACGCGTGGCTCGATACCGGCACCCACGAAAGTCTTTTGGAAGCCTCCAACTTTATTCAGACCATCGAAAACCGTCAAGGGCTCAAAGTCGCCTGCATCGAAGAGATTGCTTATGAGATGGGTTACATCAGCAAAGAGGAACTCATACAACTTGCACAGCCGTTGAAGAAAAATCAATACGGCCAATATCTGCTCAGAAGGGCTGGGCAAAAAGTCATATAGAGAAGGATTGATATGGACCACAAAATAGCCGTGATAGGACTCGGGTATGTCGGGTTGCCTCTGGCTCATGCATTTAGTACACAATACAAGGTAGTCGGTTTCGATATCGCACAATGGCGCATCGATGAACTCAGCAATGGTCATGACCGTACACTGGAACTCAGTGACGAACAGGTAAAAGAAGCACTGGCTAACGGTATGACATTTACCAACAATCTTGATGATATTGCCGAATGCAATACCTATATTGTCACTGTGCCAACACCCATCGATGAGCATAAACGTCCTGATCTCACCCCTCTGCTGAAAGCAAGTGAGTCTATTGGGAAAGTACTGAAAAAAGGGGATATCGTCATTTACGAATCGACCGTTTATCCGGGTGCAACAGAGGAGGACTGTGTTCCTGTCCTCGAAAGAACAAGCGGCCTGACATTCAATAAAGACTTTTTCTGTGGCTACTCACCCGAACGCATCAACCCCGGTGACAAAGAGCATACCGTGACAAAAATCCTGAAAGTCACTTCCGGTTCTACACCTGAAATCGGAAAGATCGTTGATGATCTGTACGCATCCATTATTACCGCAGGTACCCATCTGGCACCTTCCATCAAGGTTGCCGAAGCGGCAAAGGTGATTGAAAATTCCCAGCGTGACATCAATATCGCTTTTGTCAATGAACTTGCCATTATCTTCAACAAACTTGGTATTGACACTGAAGCAGTGCTTCAGGCTGCCGGTACCAAATGGAACTTCCTGCCGTTCCGTCCCGGTCTTGTAGGTGGGCACTGCATAGGCGTAGACCCCTACTACCTGACACACAAGGCACAAGAGGTCGGATACAACCCGGAGATCATCCTCGCCGGCCGACGTCTCAATGACAATATGGGTATCTATGTCGCCAATCAGGTTGTCAAACTGATGATCAAAAAAGGTCACAAAATCGAAGGAGCCAATGTTTTGGTATTGGGTATCACCTTTAAAGAGAACTGCCCGGATATTCGCAACTCAAGAGTGATCGATGTCATTCAAGAGCTTCAGGAGTTCGGTACCAATGTCAGTGTTTATGACCCATGGGCAGACCCTAAAGAGGTCAAACACGAATATGGTCTTGATCTGCTTACCAATCCGGCAGGAAAATACGATGCTATCGTACTCGCTGTTGCCCATGACAAATTCAATGAGCTCGATCTCGAAACGCTGAAAAACGGAGACCATACGGTTGTCTACGATATCAAGTCAAAACTTAAAGAAAGTGACGGAAAACTGTGATAAGTAAACTGGAACAATTGAAAGAACAACTTAAAGAAGGACAAAAAACATGGCTCATCACCGGCAATGCCGGTTTTATTGGTTCGAACTTGACAGAATTTTTGCTTGACAATAATCAAAAAGTTATCGGACTCGATAACTTCTCTACCGGATATCGACACAATATAGAAGATGTCTTAAAAAGTGTGGGAGAGGAGAAAGCAAAAAATTTCACCTTTATAGAAGGGAATATTGCCGATATTGAAATCTGCACCAAAGCATGTCAAGGAGCAGACATCGTT
>JALTYW010000022.1 GCA_027046415.1 Sulfurovum sp. | reverse complement strand
GTATAAAGAGAATGGGGTGTACTTGATTGATGTAGAGCAGGCAGAGGGGTACTGGGCGGCACTTTTTGCAAAAGAGGTGCTGTTTCACTCCCCTCGGCATCTTTTTGTCTATGACTGGGAGAGTCTTGAAAGCGCGGTAGACAAGGCCTGGAAGCATAGTGAACGGCTTGTCAATGCGGAGTATGTCGATGACCGGTGGTTTCTGCTCTTTGCTCACTATACCCATACGCCGTCCCAGCGCTACATACGGCATGCGGATTTTTCCCGTTTCCGTGCATCGGTGCGCAAAGCATGGGAAGAGGGGTACCGTTTGACCGATCTTGCCCAGGGGAGGCGATAGGCTTTTAGGTTCCATAAAGCCAAAGATGCTACAATTATTCAATAAAACTTATAAAACTACATTAGTTTAATGCAATTATTTGAGGAGGACAAGATGAAAAAAGGATTGATTGCTGCTGTAACAACACTGCTGCTGACAACAGGAGTGCAGGCGGATGACTTTTGGGTAGGGGTATTTGCCAAAGATACCGGTTTTACAGACCAGTCCTATACGACAAGTAAAAGTCTGAGCAGGCTGAAAACGAAGATTGACAATGAGTGGAATAAGGGGTATGACCTGATCGATATCAACTACGGTCATGATGTCTGGATGGCACTCTATGCTAAAGGGACAGGCTATACACAGCAGGCCTATATGCACAGACGTGACCTGAAGGCGTTTGAAAAGGCGGTCAAGGCCTATGGGGAAAAAGGTTTTCATCTCATAAATATTGAGTATGGTGCAGGTGAATGGTTCGGGCTCTTTGCCAAAGGGGACAAGTACAGCAGTGTAACCTTTGAGTACGAACGCTACCGTGACGATTTTGAAAAGAGTATCGTCTCGCACTGGAGACGCGGAGAGATGCTTGTGGATGTTGAAGCGGCAGAAGGGTACTGGACGGGCATCTTTGCCAAAGGCACCGGGTTTAAAGATGAGGCATATACTATTGTCGATGAGTGGGAAGATGTCAGCCCGCAGATCAAAGCCAAATGGCATGAGGGCTACCGTATTGTCAACATTGAATACACAGGAGCAGAGTGGTTCCTGCTCTTTGCCGAGTATCCTAAGTCACGGGAAGAGGCGTTTGCCAACAGTGAAGATATTGAGGACTTCCGTGAAACCATCCGAAAATATTGGAAAAAAGGTTTTTACCTTGTCGATATTGCGGACGGACGTGACTGATATTTAGCGCGTTACACTTGCTCTTTTTTTAAAACATCGACAATGTGGTCGGCAATCCTTAGTGCATTGGCATAGATGGTCCACGTGTAGGCAACAGAACCGCCTGTGGGCATGAAGCTTGCATCGGCAACAAAGAGATTTGGCACATCGTGTGCCTGGCAGTAGCGGTTGAGCACGGAAGTTTTTGGATCATCACCGAAACGGCAGCCTCCGGCAACAAGGTTCTGTGCTGGGGCAGAAGAGACAGAGGAGTAGATGTTTTTTGCTCCCATCCCCTCCAGTATGGCTTCACACTTTTTGGCGATGTAGTTGCCTACCTTCAGGTCTTGCGGATGCCCGTTGATGCGGAGTTTGCCTACCGGCATGCCGTATTTGTCTTTATGTTTAGGGTCGATGGTGACATAGCAGTTGTCGTTTGGCAGCCAGTCGTTAAATATCTCAAAACGGATGCTTTTTTGGTTTGTAAAGCGTTCGACCACCCGTTCTCCAAGTGCTTTGCCCCACACCAGCCGACCATCTTCGTAGTTGTTCTTGCGCGCTCGGGAGATAATGTTTTGGTGTTCGAACATCCACTCGACCGAGCCGCCTTTGAATTTCCCATGCCACCAGTCATCGATAAAGTACCAGTCCAGAATGGAACGGTTGATAAAGTAGCCAGGCTGCATCAGTGCATCGAATGAGATCTCTTTCAGTGATTCCTTATGCAGTTCTCCCTGTCCGGAACCGCCTCCGGAGAAGATGAGGTTCTTGCCCAGTTCGCTGCTGCTGTTTGCCAGCCCGTTTGGATGGTATTTGTTGGCAGAGTTGAGCAGCAGTCTGGCACTCTCGTGTGCCTGGGCTGCGACAATGAAGAGCCTGCCGTGTATGGTCTTCTCTTTTCCGGTGATGGTATCGACAGCAACGGCGTGTGAAACCTGATCTTTGCTGTTGCTGTGCAGATATTTGACATGGGTGTTGGTCAGCAGTGTGAGTCTGCCTGTAGCAAGCGCAGGGTACAGCAGGGCTTCCCTTGAACTGCTTTTTGCACCCGAGCTGCAGCCGTAGCTGCCGCAAAAGTTGGAGTAATAACAGGCGTGACGGTGTCCCTTGTCTTTTGAGAGTACGGCTCTGGGAGTGACAAGAGGGGTGACGCCAAGTGCTTTACAGCTTTTGTCAAGCAGAGTGACAACAGCATTCTCCTTGGTAGGAGGCTGTGTAAAGTTGGGCGTACTGCGTGGAGGTTCGTACGGATGAGGCTCGTAATGCCCCGAGATGCCTACCAGCTCTTCTGCAAGGGTATAGTAGGGTTCCAGATCTTCGTAGGAGATAGGCCAGTCAACGACATTAGCATCTTCTATCGGCCCATATTTGCTTTTGAGTCTGAAGTCATCAGGGTGCAGACGGTGCAGCATACCACTCATGAAGTTGGAGGAACCGCCGACAATGTTGCCGTTCCAAAAGCTGATACCTGAATCGTAGGTGGGGGTTGCTTCCCATTTGCCGTCAACTTTCTCTTCAATGACATGGTACTCTTCAAAAAGATTTGGCGTAACGATGTCCCGGCGGCAGTATGCCAGTTCATCTTTGGAGAAATCCTCCCGTTTCATGAGCCTGCCCTTTTCGATGACGGCAACATTGAACCCTGCTTTTGTCAGGGTGTATGCAACCGCACCACCGCTTGCACCCGAGCCGATGATCACTGCGTCATAATAGGTCTGTTTCATAACTGGATATACCTTGTTTTCGGTCTGGGCTCACCGCCCTGTGTGTGCAGTGCTTTCCATCCGGCAGCTTTGATGTTGCTGCCGTAAACCGGGTCTGAGAAGAGCGCTTCCATAGTGAGTGTCATGATACGCGAAAGCCAGTTGCTGCCATAATCGGTCTGTTCATAGCGTCTGAGTGCCCGCTCTTTCTCCCTCTGTGTATAGGAGAGGAACTTTTCATTTTCTCGTTTTGCAAGCTCCTGTGCCCCTTCGATGACAAAGGCTCGGATATCTTTGTCGTAGGTAGGGTGAAAGATCGTCTCTTCTGTGAACCTGATGGTGTGCATCGATCGGGCAGAGGGAAGTTTTCCCCCTTCGGGGAACATATGCCCCTGTACGGCTTCAATGAGACTGCTCACCTGCCGGAATGCTTTTTGCTGAGTGGTGACTGTCTCTGCATGAAGATAGGGGGAAAGACTTAACGCCGACCCCATTACCAAAAAGTCTCTACGCTGCACAATGGCTCCTTTATGTGTAGATAATCGGTATCATACGACTTTCCTGTGCAAGCTTTGTGCAAAACAGCTACACAAAGCTTGCACACTAAATATATTATACTGCTTTGTGTTTAGACAAACAATCTACAAACTTAGGAGAACATTATGAAAAATCTACTTATTGGATCGTTGATCGCTTTTGCGATGGTTGCATTTACAGGATGTACAGACAGTGCGGATATGTCGGCAAAATGTCAGTCAGGTAAGTGCCAGTCAGGCAAGTGCGGTAAATAGTACCAGAATCATAGAGGGGGATGCTACATAGCATTCCCCTCCTCTTCTCAATTTTCTTTTCTTCCCCCTCTTTTTTAATTTTTTCATAACAATGCAAGTGCTTGAGAGAGAATGTGTTATATCCATATCAATTGGGTTACACAGAAAGTACACGACAATTGTTCTATACTTCGAATGTATCAGGAATGACTTGGTACGACATAGATAAAAATAAAAGGAGGTTCCCATGTTACAGCGTGTATACCCATTTGTGAAAGACCTGCTCAGTCATGGGCAGAGTGCATCACTGTTGTTGGCGCGTCTTGCAGTAGCGTACGGATTTTATGAGCCTGCTATGATGAAGTGGTCGGATATCGGCGCAGTTGCGACATGGTTTGGGTCTATGGGAATGCCGTTCCCGACGCTCAATGCCTATATGGCGGCAACAACCGAAATTACAGGGGTTGTGCTGTTGACATTGGGACTCTTCACCAGAATCATCTCGATCCCGCTGATTATTGTGATGATTGTAGCGATTGTGACCGTGCATCTGCCTAACGGGTTCAGTGCGGGCAATAACGGATTTGAGATTCCTGTGTACTATATGTTGTTTTTAAGCATCTTCGCTTCGTTCGGAGCCGGAAAATTCAGTCTCGATCACCTCATTTTCGGTGACGAACAGTAACAGACAAAGGAAATACCATGAAAAAACTACTACAACTTGGATTGATCATTGCAGGGGCGGCGGCATTCAGTCTCACGGCAGCAAGTGCCAACTGCGGCTCAGGGAAAGAAGCTCCCAAACAGATGAAGTGTCAGGCAGGTAAATGCGGCTCTGGTATGGCAAAACCTAAAGAGATGAAATGTCAGGCAGGCAAATGTGGTGCTGGAAAAGACAAAAATGTAACCAAGAAGGCACCTGCAAAAGGAAAATGCGGACAGGGCAAATGCGGCTCTTGATCTAACTGCTTCTATACTCCTCCCCCCCCCCCCTTGTTTTGGCTGTTTCGGCAGCCGCTCTCACAATTTCCCCACAAATCATTGTATAATAGACCTATCTTTTAGAGAAGGAAGGTATGGTTATGGTAAAACAAACAGCAGTTGTATTGGCAGTTCTGATAGGACTTGCCGGGTGTAATCAAAAACAAGAAGACCAGGCAGCCCATGATGCGAAGGTGGCACAGCAGGCGCGTGAAGCACTGTTAAAAGAGCTGAAGGAAAAAGAGGAGGCGAAACGAAAAGAGGAGAAGTTTTCAAAAATTGGCATTCAGACAACCGAAGACGGAAAGATCATTATCGATACCAACCGGACTAAGCACTACTTTGAGTCGATCGCGGCAACGTGGAAGCAAAAGGCGGACAAACTTGCAGCCGATCTGCAAAAGGGGATGATTGATGAAAAGGAGATGGGCATAGAGGTGAATGATACCCGTGTGTCGGTTGATCTGAATAAAACACAAAGTTTTTTGGAGAAATGGACAAAGAAGATGGAACGTTTTGTCAAAGAGATGGATGAAACCGCAAAAATGCTTGAAAAAGATATCAATGCATCGGTAGAGATAAAATAGGAGGGTGCGGGGCAATCCCCGCAAAAAGAGAAGGCAGGCTTATTTTGCCAGTGCCGCTTTGGAAGCTTCTGCTACTTTTGTGAACGCTTCAGGGTTGTTCATTGCCATATCGGCAAGGATCTTTCTGTCAAGTTCGATGTTCGCAAGCTTCAGACCGTGCATGAATCTTGAGTAGTTCATGTCGTTGAGTCTTGCTGCCGCGTTGATACGAACGATCCAGAGTTTTCTGAAGTCTCTTTTTTTCTGTCTTCTGTCTCTGTAAGCATATACCAGTGAGCGCTCGAGTTGTTCTTTCGCTTTTCTGAAGTGTTTTCTTCTACCGCTGTAGAATCCTCTTGCCTGCTTGAGCAGTTTTTTGTGACGTCTGTGTCTTACAATACCAGTTTTTACTCTCATGGTTTTCCTTTACCGTTTTCTCTGTTTAGAAATAGGTGTCAAACGTACTGTTTGAACTTGCCCCAAATGCGGGGGAACCTTACTTCAGTTGGATCGTCTTATACGATCATCTCTTTGATGTTTTTTGCATCAACCGGGTCAACGTGTTTTGGGCTTCTCATCTGTCTGTGGTGTTTACCGTCGACTTTGGTGAGGATGTGGCTTCTATAGGCTGTACCTCTTTTGATCTTGCCGCTCTTTTTGACCTTAAAACGCTTTACAGCGCCTTTTACGCTCTTCATTTTAGGCATATGCTTACTCCCTTGATAGATTTTTTACGCGGCAGTGCCGACATAAAATGGGACGATATTATACTGAGTTTTTCTGAAACAGATATAAAAGTATCTTTTGCTATACTTTCATGCAGTTTTGTCCCCATCGCTTAACTGGATAAAGCAGGGCCCTCCTAAGGCCTAGCTAGAGGTTCGAGTCCTCTTGGGGATACCACCTTTTATAACATCTCCTGAATGATTTCTCCTCCAATAAAATCTTTAAGGGTCTAGATAACTTTAGCGGTACAAAAGTATGCTAAAGTTACGGTATGGTCGTCAAAAACAAGTATGTAAAGCGTTCTCACATTTCAGAACAGAAATTTAGACAGATCGTGAAGCTCTTTGCAGAA
>JALTYW010000021.1 GCA_027046415.1 Sulfurovum sp. | reverse complement strand
TTTTTAAAGGGTACCCTCTTGTTTCATGCTTCCAATGCAAATGCTTCATAGCTGATTGCCTGTGTAGGGCATCGTGCCATACAGAAGCCACAAGCAGTGCACTTTTTATCATCGATAACAGGGTTAAAGAGTCCATTGAACAAAATGGCATCATCGATGCACGGCTCTTTACAGCTGTGACAGATCACCCCGTGGTGCGCTACACAGGCATCGAGCGATATTTTGAACACTGCATTAAGCCAGGTGCTGTTCTGCCCCTTTTCCAGAGAGAGTACATCCGCTTCACATGCGACGGCACATGCATCACAAAAGGTACACCCGTTTTGCTTAAAGGTCAGTGTCGGCGTACCCTCATCTGTGATCACGATGATCTTTTCATCACAGGAAGTGACACAGGCTTTGCTTTGACATGCCGGACACTCACTCTGAAAAAGAGATTCGCTTTGGCTGTAGGGTGGTCGTACGAGAGAGGCAAATGCCTCCTCCGTATGCCCCAGCCCTCTGGCAAAAGAGGTAAAAAGTGCTCTTCTGTCTGTCACTACTGAACACCGTCATCCATCATATCTGCCAAATTGGACTTGGCTTTCAGGTCTCCAACCAAACCATCCGGTTTAAACGTATTGGCAACTGCAGTATCCACATTTGCCTGTGGGGCATGACACTGAGAACAGTTGAATCTTCCCTGATAGAGATGGTTCAGCTTTTTCTTCTTTGCCAGTTTGATATCACCGACGTTGCCAATATCACCCTTAAGTCCAACTACTTTCCCCTCTTTGACAAGTTCACCGTTTTTGAGTACGGTTTCAGGTCTGTAGTTAGTGAAGTGGGTTGCCGGAATCGGTGTCGCACCCATACTTTTTGCCACATCAGGCATATGACACCCAAGACACTGGTTATTGTCTTTGGTGATTGGCAGCAGTCCTTCTACAGAGTGTGGGATCATTGGCGGTGCATTGACATAGGCACGCTCAAATCTCTGTGCCGCACCCGGTGCCGGTCTGTCATTTTTTACAGCCGGAGGTGCTACATTGTCCTCTTGAAAAAGGGATGTTTTTCGAAGTCCAAGTACTGTTTCATCAACCTCTTTTTTATTACCAAGATCCTCTTTTTCGATCCTTTTTGGATCACATGCTTTGGCGTTAATGTCAATCACGGCTGCCGCTGCCACTGCCGCTGCAGCCGCATGTTCTGTTGCTTTGTCAGTCGGTACCCCGGCACCGCCTTTTATGGTAGTAGCAATCGCTTCTATATCAGCATCGGAAAGTGCTTTGACCTGCCCTGCCATAATACCTTTCATCGCACCGCCGTACGTACCGGCTTTATAGCCCTTAAGCGCCGCCACAATATCCGCTTTGCTCATATCCTTAACAACTTTGGATTTCCCCATCGCCTTTTTCTCAAAATGCTGTCCGTGACATCCGGCACACGCTGCTGTACTTGCACTGCCATACAAGGCTGAAGCAGCGAGTAGTGAACCGACTGCCAAAAGTTTCATTGTTCGTTTCATCACGTAACCTCCCTCTTATTTTTTGATTTCAGCCGCGATTGCTTCAATATCAGCATCGGAAAGGGCTTTGACCTGCCCCTGCATGATAGTTTTCATCGCACCGCCGTACGTACCTGCTTTATAGCCTTTGAGTGCTGCAACGATATCCTCTTTGGACATATCTTTGACAATCTTCGATTTTCCCATGGCTGATTTTCCAAAATCAGCTCCGTGACATCCGGCACACGCTGCTGTACTTGCCGCATACATTGCCGTTGTTCCCATCAGTACACCTACTGCCATTACTTTGATCACTGTTTTCATTTTTGCTCCTTTAATTGTTTATCCGTAACCTTTTCAGGCTGCCGCTTCTTTCTGTTTTTTTGCCATTGTACGGATACTGAATCCCAATGCATTGTCACCGCACACATCGATGCATCGCCCGCAATTGGTACACTCGCCATCCGTTACCGATACACTCTCTTTGTTCACCATCCATAAGACCTGATTTTCAGGACAGACCACTTTACACTCCATACAGTTCGTACACGCTTCATGGTCATGCTTCACCCGGATCAGACTCTTGCTGCCTATGAGCGAATAGGCTGCTCCAAGCGGGCAGAGGTGACCACACCATCCGTTCTTGACCCCAAAGAGGTCAAAGAGAAAGATAGCGATGATCACTGAGATACCTGCCCCAAATCCAAAGATAATACCTCTTTGCATAATCGTAATAGGACTGAGCACCTCAAATGCCGCCACACCGACCACAGCAGAGACGATCAAACCCAATACCATGATCCAGTAGCGTGCACTCCGTTTGAGGAAACGGTAGTTCACCTCTTCCCTATCAAGCTTGAGTACACGTCTAAGCCAGTTTGCAAGGTCTGTCACCATGTTGATTGGGCACACCCAGCTGCAAAAGGCTCTACCGCCAACCACAAAATAGAACAGCGTAATGATCGCCGCACCAAGCAGTACATCTGCGCCAAGCACAAACCCGGTTGCCAGCACCTGCAGGGTGGTATATGGGTCTGCCAGCGGGATCGTACCAAAGAGCAGCGAAGATCCGAAAGTCCCTTTGAGTATCTGCCAGCCGTAGGCATTGGCACCAAAGTAAAGCACCAAAAGCCCAATCTGTGTGACCCGTCTAAGCAGAAGATATTTTACCTTTTTCATCAGTACTCAATCTCCCTGTTCAGATAGTCAACCGGTGCCTTTTCACTCCGCTTGGTCTTGGTTTCAATCTCGTCAAGCTTTCTCTCTCCCGCTCTAAGCTGATCCTGTTTGTCCCAGCCTTTGACGTAATGATCGCCTGCTCTTCCTGTCGCATGTTCTCTTGGCAGCACAAAGATTGCTGCCTTTTCGGTCACACATGCCTTTTCACACAGACCGCATCCTGTACAAACATCCGAATGTACCACAGGCAATAAAAACGCATGCTTGCCTGTACGCTCATTTTTCATATACTCCAGACTGATCGCCTCATCGAGCAGAGGGCAGGCACGGTAACACGCATCACACTGCAATCCCCAGTAGGCGATGCAAGACTCCTTGTGTACCACAGCCAGTCCCATTTGTGCTTTGTTGATATCGAGCTCACCTTTGTCGTTCGTCACCGAAGCTTCATTGAGCGCTCCGGAAGGACAGACAGGCACACACGGAATATCATCACACATATAGCAGGGCACATCCCTTGGCGTAAAGAATGGTGTACCGATCAGTTTGTGGTCACCTCCTTTTGCCATTTTCAGTGTCCCCGGACGCTGTTTCCCTGTCTCTTTGTCAATATTGCTCTCACGGTTCACACATGCTTCAGAACAGAGCCCACACTTGATGCATGCTTTGAGAAAGTCTTCCTCAGGAAGTGCTCCCGGCGGTCTCAGTACCAGTGGCGATGCTTTGGCTTCATCACTGTAGCCACTCCACAGGAAGCCACCAAGAGCGGTAAGCCCTATGCTCTGAAGCGTTGTCGCCATGAACTTTCGTCTGTTGCTGTCAGAACCGTTTGCCATCTATTTACGCCTTATAAATCTTCACTGCACACTTTTTATAGTCTGTCTGTTTACTCATTGGACAGGTTGCATCAAGTGTTACTTTGTTGATAAAGACTTTTTCATCGAACCATGGCACAAATACCAGTCCCTGAGGCGGTCTGTTACGTCCTCTGGTCTCGACACGCGCCTTGACCTTGCCACGGCGTGATTCCACCCATACCAACTCACCGCGCTTGACACCTTTTGCTTTGGCATCGTTTGGATGCATATAGCAGAGTGCTTCAGGTACCGCACGGTAGAGTTCCGGTACACGCATAGTCATCGTTCCAGAGTGCCAGTGTTCAAGCACACGTCCTGTACAGAGCCATGTATCGTACTCTTTGTTTGGCATTTCCGGTGGATCCATGTATGGTCTTGCAAAGATCTTCGCTTTGTTTGGCAGCGGTTTTTTCTTCTTGTCTTTGATACCGTTGAGATCACCTTGAGGCAACGCTTTTGCCAATGGACCATAGAATGCAAAATCTCCGCCTGGGTTGGCTTTGGCTGCATATGGGTCATACTTGACGTTAAATCGCCACTGTGTCTCTTTACCGTCAACAACCGGCCATTTCAATCCTCTTACCTTATGGTAGACATTGAACGGTGCAAGGTCATGTCCGTGTCCGCGACCGAAACTTGCATACTCTTCAAAGAGATACTCCTGAATCATGAAGCCGTAGCCTTTAAAGACTTTTCCATCCGAACCGAGAACATTTCGGCTGTCACCCAGTGCCTCTGAGTTGTCATACCCTTTTTGCGGGAACTCATTGAGTCGAAGCGGGTAGTTCTTCTTCGCTTTTGCATTCGCAAAGAGGATCTCATACATCGTTGTATCGTCATTGTATCCCATCTTCTTGGCATCTTTACGTACATCAGGCAGCTTTTTGCCGTTTCTGAGCGTATAAGGACCCCAAAGATCTTTTACTGTAAAGCGCTTGGAGAACTCGACCCACTGCCAAGTATCGGACATTGCATCCCCTACAGGCAGTACCTGCTGTCTCCAGTGCTGTGTTCGTCGCTCTGCATTACCGTACGCTCCCCACTTCTCATAGATCATTGCTGATGGGAGGACAAGATCGGAAACCATCGCTGAGATACCGGGGTACCCATCTGAAGTGACGATGAAGTTGTCCATCTCACGCGCCGCTTTGATCCAGTGGCTTGCACTTGCCGAATCCTGATAGGCATTACATACGTTCACCCATGCAAATTTAACCACACCATCTTCGATATCTCTGTGGATCTTCATGATATGCTGGTTCCCTACCGGGTTGAGTGTACCTGCCGGAACACCCCATACTTTCTCTGCGTGTGCTCTGTGTTTCGGGTTTTTTACCATCATATCGGCAGGGAGTCTGTGACAGAAGGTACCAACCTCACGCGCAGTACCACATGCTGAAGGCTGACCTGTTAGAGAGAAGGCTCCAGAACCCGGTTTTGCCTGCTTGTTAAGCATGAAGTGGACATTGTAAGAGAGCGTGTTGACCCATGTTCCTCTGGTGTGCTGGTTCATACCCATGGTCCAGAAAGAGACTACTTTTCTGTCTTTTTCAATATAGAGATCTGCCAACATTTGAAGCTTTTTCTTGAAGCTTTCAAGTGATTCATTTGGATCACCTTTGGCAATTTTTGCTACATAGTCGAGCGTATACGGCTCAAGTGACTTTTTATAGTCTTCAAAGGAGATCTCCCAGTGCTTGAGCGTACCCGGTGTATTTTTCAATACATCACCCTCTTTTTTACCATACGGCGCAAGTGCAGGTGCCTCTTTTGCAGAGATTGTTTTTTCCATCTCTTTGTTGATGGTCTCCATCTCTTTTGCAGAGTATTTACCCGCACTGCCGTCCGGTCTGACCGGAGTCAGAGATTTTTCGCCTTTTCGTCTCATACCGTAACCGATATTGACCGGACCAGCTGCAAAGACGGTATGTTTATTGACAAAATCCCAGTCGATGATATCTTCGGTACCACCACCTTTCTTGTCACGGTAAACAATCTCTCTGGCAAGATAGTTCCAGATAGCAAGATCGGTGTTAGGCGAGAAGATAATGTTGAAATCACCCAGGTCACATGTTCTATGTGTGTATGTCTGGATATTGACCACTTTCACTTTATCGGGGTTGGAAAGCTTTCTGTCTGTTACACGTGACCAGAGGATCGGGTGCATCTCTGCCATATTTGATCCCCAGGTAACGATGGTATCGGTGATTTCAATGTCGTCATAACATCCTGAAGGTTCATCCACACCGAATGTCTGATAGAATCCGACAACCGCTGATGCCATACAGTGACGCGCATTGGGGTCGATGGCATTGGAGCGGAAACCGCCCTTCATCATCTTCTGTGCCGCATACCCTTCCATAATGGTATATTGACCCGATGCAAATACCGCTACACCTTCAGGTCCACTTGCTTTGAGTGCCTTTTTGGCATGTTTTTCCATCTCATCAAAGGCACGCTTCCAGCTGACCGGTCTGAATTTTCCTTTTTTGTCAAACTCGCCTTTGTCATTCATACGCAGCAACGGCGTTTTGAGTCTGTCCGCACCGTACATGATCTTGGCGTTGAAGTACCCTTTGATACAGTTCAGCCCTCTGTTAACCGGAGCTGCGGGGTCACCCTTGACCGCAACGATCCTGCCCTCTTTGGTCGCAAGCATGATACCACACCCCGTACCACAGAAACGGCACGCCGCCTTGTCCCATCGCCAACCCTTCTCTGCATCTGTTGCAGCTGCCTGAAGGTTGGACGGAACAGCAATCCCTACAGCGCTGGCTGCCGATGCGGCAGCGGCGCTTTTGAGAAATTCTCGTCTATTCAAAGCCATATTACTTCCTCCGTTTGTAAGTTTTTCAGTTATAGAGAC
>JALTYW010000020.1 GCA_027046415.1 Sulfurovum sp. | reverse complement strand
AACCATATCTCTTTTTTGGATTGGGCGATCTTGCAGATGGCATACCCCAAACAGATACGTTTTGTGATGGAGCGCAGCTACTATGAGAAGTGGTATCTTAAGCCCTTTTTGGACTTTTTCGGGGTGATTCCGATCTCAAGCAGAGGCAGCAAGAGCGCGCTTGCCAAGGTAAGTGAAGCGCTGAACAACGGTGATACGGTAGCTCTTTTCCCCGAAGGACACCTCTCTCGAAACGGACATTTGGGTGCCTTTCAGCGTGGCTTCGAGGTGGCTTGTGCAGAGGTGAGTGAAGAGGCGGTGATCGTGCCCTTTTATCTGCGCGGTCTGTGGGAGGACAACTTTTCGCACGCCTCCCAAAAGATGAAGCGCAAAAAGAGCCGGGATATCTCTGTGACATTTGGCGAAGCGATGGATATACACAGTAAGGCACCGGAGGTCAAAAAAGCGGTCTTTGATCTCTCTGTGCGAAGTTGGCAGCACTATGCTCAGACACTCCCCTCTTTGCAAAGCGCATGGATCGATACGCTCAAAGAGCGCAGCAGCACATTGTGTATGGCAGACTCTACCGGTGTTGAGGTAAGCCGGGCACGTTTTGGGGCAGGGGTGTTGATGATTGCAAAGCTGCTGCGCAGCAAGCTTGGGCATACTCAGAATGTCGGGGTACTTCTGCCCACATCTGTAGGCGGCTCTATGGGCAATATGGCGCTGCTGAGTCTTGGCAAAACGATCGTCAATCTCAACTACTCCAGCGGTATGTCAAGCTTGCAGCATGCGATCAAGATCGCCGATATAGAAACCATTGTCGCCTCCCGTCAGTTTGTCACCAAGCTCAAGGCAAAGGGATTTGACCTGACGGAGCTGCTTGAGCAGGTGGAGGTGCTCTATCTTGAGGATATCAAGGCGCAGATGGGAAGCGTCGCTCCTGTTCTTATGCTGCTGATGGTCAAGATGCTGCCGGCGTGGCTGCTGAAGTGCTGCTTCATTAAAAGCACAGACAATACCCAAAGCGCAGCGATCCTCTTCTCAAGCGGTAGCGAAGGCACACCCAAGGGGATCGAGCTGACCCACAGGAATATCATGGGCAATATCAAGCAGATCGCTACCGTGCTCAACCCCAAAGATGAGGATGTGATGCTCGGAACCCTGCCGATCTTTCACTCCTTTGGCTTGACGGGGACCACACTGCTGCCGCTGATCGAGGGGATCCCCGTGGTCTGTCACCCTGATCCTACGGACGGCTTTGGGATCGGCAAGATTGCTGCGAAGTATGAGGCGACGATGCTCTTTGCTACGGCGACCTTCCTGCGGCTTTACACCCGTAACCGCAAGCTCCATCCGCTGATGTTCCAGCATCTGCGTATGGTGGTTGCCGGTGCAGAGAAACTGCCCGAAGAGATACGCAAAGCATTCAAAGAGAAGTTTGGGCATGAGATCTATGAGGGATACGGCGCGACAGAGACCACCCCAGTCGCTTCGGTCAATCTGCCTGATGTTCTGCTGCCAGACAGTTGGAAACCACAGATCGGGCACAAGCCCGGCACCGTAGGACTGCCCGTACCCGGAAGCAGTTTCCGCATCGTCGATCCGGAGAGTTTCGAGAGACTTGCTACCGGAGAGGAGGGGATGATCCTCATCGGCGGTACCCAGATCATGAAGGGCTACCTCAAAGACCCTGAAAAGACCGCTTCGGTCATCAAAGAGATTGACGGTATCCGATGGTACGTGACGGGGGACAAAGGACGGCTGGATGAGGATGGCTTCCTGACCATCGTCGACCGCTACAGCCGCTTTGCCAAGATCGGCGGCGAGATGGTGAGTCTGGGGCTGGTCGAAGAGGCGATCAGAGGGATACTCTCAGAGGATGAGAAGATCGCCGTGACCGCTATCCCTGATGAGAAGAAGGGAGAAGCGGTAGTCCTGCTCTTTGAAGGAGAACGCGTGATAGAGGAGGTGATGTCACAGATCGGTACGCTGGATCTCAATCCGCTTTTTGTCCCTTCCAAAGCCTACAAGGTCGACGAGATTCCGGTGCTTGGGACTGGTAAGGCGGATTTCAAGGGGGCGAAGAAGTTGGCTCTTGATCTGATTTAACAGGTTGCAGTACTTGCAGCGATACTCTTTTGGATATACAAACAGCGTTCTGTCTGGTCGAGCTCAACGATTAGGTTGATGTACGGCATTGTGATTTTATTGGGTTGGATACTTGTGACGGTTGTCTTTGCCAGATATATACATATTTCACAGGGGATTGCCTATACGCTTGCAGCATTGTGGCAAAGCGGCTATTTTCAGACAGGGATTTCTGTGTTGTGGAGTATAGCGGCGATTGTGGCAATGTTACTCTCCAAACGATATGCGGATCGTATTTTATGGTTGGCTGGGTTTGGGGTATTGATCTTGGTGGTATTGAAGCTTTTTATTGTTGAATTAGCGCATTCAGGTACCATAGAACGTATTGTATCGTTTATTGTGGTGGGACTGCTGCTGTTGCTCATAGGATACTTTGTTTCGATGCCGCCAAAACAGAAGGAAAACAAGGTAGATTCTAATAAATGAAGAGTACACCTTGATCATTGAATCAAGTTGGGCTATTTCTTTAGGCACCAAATAGGGATAGCGTTTTCACAGTGAATATCAAGATTTAAATGTGACAAACTACCCCATATATCCCATATCTTTGACCGGAAAGCTTTTGAGATTGGGAAAAATGGTATTAAGTTCTTCGGTGCTGGCGCCAAACCACTTCACTACTGTTGACAAATAACTCTCCATAGATGTTGTCGGCACCAATCTGTCATACCATGCATCAGGGGAGTTCACTTCAACTTTTGGCATCGTACCATAGATTTTGCCTCCCTTGACTGCGCCACCCATCACAAATGCGTGTGACCCCCAGCCATGATCAGTACCTGCTCCATTAGGGCTTAGGGAGCGTCCAAAATCAGATACCGTAAACGTTGTTACACTATCGGCAATTCCCAGTGTTTCCAGTGCATGCTGAAAAGCTTCAAGGGAGTCGCTTAGGTATCCTGCCTGATGCTCATTGTCGCTGTCATGTGTATCCCAACCGTGATGATTGACAAAAAAGATCTGCCGTTTTGGAGTACCTGGAAAACGGTCTTTGACAGAGAGTATCTTTGCCACTAGTTCCAATTGGGTGCCAAGAGGCTTGCCCACCTCATGCACACCGGTATCAAAAGATTCAAATTCTCTTACCCCGTCAAACAGCCCCTCTAATGCATAGGGGCGATTGAGTTCTTTTACTCTTTTTTTTGCAAATGCAGCCATCATTTTATGGCTGCTATCGCGTTTGGTTTCATATAGTGCCTGATAAACTTTACCAAGGTCACTCCCTCCAGATTCTGGACCAAAGCCATAACTTTTCATAGTATCAGATGAGATATAGGCATCGCTAAAGTGTATTGCCTCTTCTCTGCCACCGGAGAGTATGAGGCTGCTGACATCCGCAACATTTATTTTGCTATAGACAGCAGCTTTTTCTGCAGAAGCATAGAAATGATCTATTGTACGTCCTGCCCATCCGTTGTTACTGTTGCCGGTAGCATCGCCCAACATCCATTGGTTACGTTGGGTATTATGGGCAAAGAGTTCAAAAGGAATCGGTTTTGAACCGTTGTAGACCTCGGTGGGTGTTACTGGTTCTATAAGTGTACCGACATTGGCAATAACTGCAAGCTTTTTTTCACTAAAGAGGTTTTGCATGGCTGTCATATTGTTTCGAAAACCGTATGTATCAGTGATTTTTAGTAAACTTTCCTGTGGCAATGCTATATGTTTGCGTACTTCTTTGTATTTCCTGTATGCTTTATCTTCCAAAGGAGCGATCATATTGCATACATCAGCTCCACCCTCGAGTAAAATACATACGATTGCTTTGTATCCATCCCCCCTATCGCCGGCATTCAGTTTCTTTAAAGAAGTCAGCATTGCTATGAGTGGAGAGAAGCTTGCTGCACCTGCTAACGTCTGTTTGAGAAATTTTCTTCTGTCATTTTTCTTTTGCATCCTTTGTCCCCTATTGCTGCAAGGCATAATCAGGTGAGGTCATTACAAGACCAATTGTATGGCGTACCAGTTTTTCATCATCCAAATAGGAATGTTTTTGCATATAGTCTTTAATGGCATTTCGCGTAGTGGTGCTGAGGTTTCCAGCTGTCAATAACATATCAAGTCTGTCAAGCAAGGCATCGTATTTTTTAGCGTGTACAAGTTTTTTTTCTTCGTCAAGTTGCAATTTTGCTGTGATATTGAAGAGTTGATAGACAAAACCGTTTTGGGTAATTATACCCATCAAGACATCATCAATTCCCTGTTTGCCGTAGAGCTCCAGTTCCGGCGCAGCCAATTTCTGTTTTTTGAGGCTAGAAGGAGCATCATCCGGGCTAAAGTAGTTGAAAACAGTTAAGGCTTCTAGTGCACCTTCCTGCCTCATCATTCCTGTACCATTAAAATTGAAAGAACGGTATTTGTAAAGCGGAGTATCTCCCTGTTTTAGCACATGTTCACCATTTTGAGCATGAAAAGCCCGGAAAAGATGGGAGATATACAGCAGAGGTTCTCTAAATTTTCCGAAATTACTTACACTTTCTTTGCCTGTAAATGCTTCTTTATCCAGCAGAATAGCTTTGATTACTGCTTTGAGATCTCCGCGTATGCCATCGCCGTTGTCGGCAAAAATTTCAGCAACTCTTTGAACATATTCTGCGGAGGGATTGCTCGTTACAAGCCGTTGGATAAGCTGTCGCGAGATAAACGGCGGAGTGTTAGGGTGCATAAAAAGGATATGCAATGCTCTGTCAATATCGGTTTTGGTGTCACCGCCTGCAGGGATTATCTTTTTTGCATGAAGGATCTTTTTTTCTGTATGGTCGTGGTGGGATTCGAAAGCAGCCATCGGAGCCGTTCTGGCATGAAAAGTATCAAAGTAGGCTTCAGCTTCGAACTGACCGTTGTCATCACTTAGTCCGGTAAAGACTTTTGCCATTTGGCGAATATCACTTTGGGTATAGGTGGGAATTGGTTGACCGTTTTTGGTTTTTTGGGTACCATCCATGTTTAGCTCGTACAGACCGATCGTAAAGAGCTGCATTACCTCTCTGGCATAGTTCTCATCAGGGTGAGAGCCAACTGCAGGATCTGCTTTTGCATTGCCAAGATAACTCAGATATCTTCCCATTGCCGGATGGTAGGTTACATCTCGAAGAAGTTGTTCAAAATTACCAAATGCATTACGAACCAGAACATCATAGTAGGAGATACGTGTATCAGGGAAGGTCTGTAATGGACCGTTTCGGGAGATAACAAGAATTTCACTTAAAGCAAATGCTACCTTCTGACGGAGCTGGTCTTTGGCATTCACAGCGATATCCCACCAGGTATCTCTTTGAAGATACCCCAATGCATCACTGTATCTTTTCCAATCTTCCCTGCTGCGGTTGAGATCAGGAATACCGTTGATTCCTTTAGCATGGCTGTGAGCCCAGGAGATATGTGATGAGACTGGAATTGTAAATTGTTCATCAAACCATTGATCATAATCCCCTAAGTCAGTAAGATGTTCGATTATCTCTTTGTTTGCTCCGAATGTTGCGCGGGATAGGAAAGCAGAGGCTTCTATATCGGACTTGACAGGATGACGTACTGAATGAGTGCTATTGTTTATCGAAGAAGATTTATCGCCTCCTCCACAGCCAGACAGTACAAAAATGGATACAATTGCCACAAAAAGAGATTCAAAGATTTTTTGTCCCATCTGTTTCAGACTCCTTTGAAGCTATAGAGTCATTGTATAATTATAGTATTACCATTTTATTACTGGATGAAAATTTTAGCCATAAACAGTCTAAATCATGAGTTGAAGTTCGTGTAGCTGCAAAGTAGTTTAGGGAGGGTATTTTATTCAGCTATAGGGTAAAATTGGATAAAATAATGGTATTTATAACCAAGCAAAAGGAAAAAGATGATATTTATCGACGATGTAACAGCGAGTGAAGTGATGGATAGCCGAGGCAACCCTACGGTACGTGCAACAGTAAGTCTGAGTGATGGTACGGTTGCCAGTGCGATCGTGCCAAGTGGTGCGAGTACCGGAAAGCGTGAAGCGTTGGAGTTGCGTGACGGCGGTGAGCGTTTTATGGGCAAGGGCGTGCTCAAAGCATGTGAAAATGTCAATGGTGCGATCAATGATGCGCTCATCGGTATGAGCCCTTTCAATCAGGCGGAGATCGATTTGACGATGAAAGAGCTTGATGGTACAAACAACTACGGCAATCTCGGTGCCAACGCGGTACTGGGTGTCTCTATGGCAGTAGCACGTGCTGCGGCACAGTCACTCAAGATGCCGCTCTACCGCTATCTCGGCGGTGCGAATGCGGTGACGA
>JALTYW010000019.1:5524-6485 GCA_027046415.1 Sulfurovum sp. | reverse complement strand
GCGGGGGAGGGTGGCAGACTACATTCCTGCACTCGCAGAGGTAAAGAAGGGGCAGTTTGCTATGACAGTGACCCTTGAAGACGGCTCTGTCTTTTCTGTGGGAGATGCGACCAAGCCCTTTTCCATCCAGTCCATTTCAAAAGTCTTTACATTTACACTCGCACTTGAGATCTACTCTACACAACTCTACAAAAGGCTGGGAGTAGAGCCATCGGGAAATCCATTTAACTCGCTGGTGCAGTTGGAGTACGAAAACGGCATCCCCCGCAATCCTTTCATCAACGCCGGTGCCATTGCCATTACCGATGCGTTGGTGACACACTACAAAGACCAGTACAAAACGCTTGAAGTGATCATGAACTTTGTGCGTGATCTTTCAGGCAATCCTTCACTCTCTTTCGATCAGGAGGTTGCCAACTCGGAGATGGCACATGGGGACAGAAACCTCGCACTTGCCAGACTCATGAAGAGTTTTGGCAACTTTGAAAATGATGTGCTTGACACGGTTATGACCTACTTCAAACACTGCTCCATTACCATGAGCACCGAAGAGCTCTCCCGCGCCTTTCTCTACCTCGCATTTGGCGGTAAAGACCCCGTTAGCGGCATCGAGTTCATCTCTACCAGAAAAACCAAGCGTATCAATGCGGTGATGCTTACCTGCGGACACTACGATGCAAGCGGAGAGTTTGCTTTTCATGTCGGGCTGCCTGCCAAAAGCGGCGTGGGCGGCGGCATAGCGGCAGTGGTACCAGGCAAGATGTCCATCGCCGTCTGGTCTCCGGCACTGAACAAATACGGCAACTCACACGCAGGCACACTGGCACTGGAGAAGTTCACGACTAAGACGGGCGTGTCTATTTTTTAAAAAGGAAACTACTTTATGCACTCAGCTTTCAGCACACTTGACTGGATGGTCTTTGGCAGCTACTTTTTGGTGTTGGCACTCACAGGTGTGCTC
>JALTYW010000019.1:0-5514 GCA_027046415.1 Sulfurovum sp. | reverse complement strand
GGTGTGCTCTTTTCACGTATCAAGGTAAGCAGTGCGCGGGACTACTTTGTCGGGGGCAACAGTGTTCCTGCATTTGCTGCGGCGATGTCGGTACTGGCAACTTCACAGTCAGCTGCTACTTTTCTGGGAGGTCCGGAGTACAGCTATGGCAAAGACCTGACCTTTTTGGGCTTTTACGCTTCAGCATTTCTTGCCGTGTGGTTTGTGGCGCGTGTGCTGATTCCGCGTTTTTATGCCATCGGTGCGGTGACAGTCTATGAGCTTTTGGAAAAGCGCTATGGGAGCAGGGCGAAGAAGCAGGTGGGGGTGATGTTTCTTGTAGGGCGGCTTTTTGCCAGCGGTGCGCGGCTCTACATCGGTGCACTGGCGATCTCGATGATCTTGTTTTTGGATGTCAGTGCTCCTCATGTAGCACTCTCTATAGCAGTGCTGATGCTTGGTGCGTTGATGTATGCCTACTTTGGCGGTGTGAAATCGATCATCTTCTCCGACATCATTCAGGCGGTCACTTACATTGGTGCGGGTATTGCGGTACTGATCTATCTGTATGTTTCGCTCAATACCGATTTTGCCACGGTGGTCAGCACCCTTCAGACAGACGGCAAACTGCGGCTTATAGACACTTCACTTACGGGTGGGTTCAGCATCTGGGCACTGCTTGGCGGATGGCTGCTGCTCAATATTGCCGCCTACGGGCTTGATCAGGACATGACCCAGCGGGCACTTACGTGTAAAAATGCCAAAGAGGCGCAGCGCTCACTGATGATGAGCATCTACATGACCATTCCTGTGGCACTGCTCTTTTTGTGCATTGGGCTGCTGCTCTACCTTTTTTACAAACACCCTGAACTCTCCGGTGTGCAAGGCAGTGTCGTGCAGCAGTTTGACGGAGAGAAGATCACGGTGTTTATGTACTACATCCTCCACCAGATGCCAGAAGGGATGCGTGGGCTTGTAACGGTGGGGGCGGTAGCAGCGGCACTGAGTAGCTCCAACTCTGTACTGGGTGCCATGGCATCAGTTGCCGTGGAAGATCTCTACCGCCCGTGGAAGCAAAAGCAAGGCATCACCGATGAAGCACACTACGTCAAAGCAGGACGCGTGGCTGTTGTACTTTTTGCCATTGCGCTTAGCCTTATGGCGATGCTCAGCTACTACTGGCAGCACGCCACCGACCTGCCGCTGCTGAGCTTTGCACTCGGTGTGATGGCATTTGCCTACACAGGACTGCTTGGGGTGTATGGCGCAGCCATCTTTACGCATCGGGGTAACGCACACACCGTACCTCTTGCCCTGCTTGGCGGTTTTATGACCGTTTTGCTGCTGCAGCCGTATGTACTGGGAGGTCTGCTTGGCATCAAGCTTGGGTTTGCATGGCAGATTGTAACAGGGACAGTGGTGGCGTTTGGGGTGATGATGGTGGGAAAAAGAGAGGAAGTAGGATTAAGGGTTAAGGATTAAGGGGGTTTTGGTATGCGTTTATATTCGGGAGCATTGTAATAAGCCAAACTGCTTCATGTAGCAATTTTTCCAACACTGTTTCGACCAGTGTGTTTTACCTCATAGAGTGACTGGTCGGCTTCTTTGAAGAGTGTACTTACGGTGCTCTCACGCTTTGAAACGGCCATACCGATACTGATCGTGCAGGAAAAGTGTATATCTGCAGGCAGTGTGATGACCTGCTCGGCGATCGAGGCACGTATCTCTTCAGCGATCTTGAGTGCTTTTTCTACATCTGTATCGGGAAGAAGTATGCCAAACTCTTCACCGCCGATACGGGCTGCGATACCCTGGGCACCTACCTTTTCCCGAATCAGAGAAGAAATGGTTTTGATCGCCTCATCTCCTGCCGGATGTCCATATTTGTCATTGATAGACTTGAATCGGTCAATATCTCCTATCATCAATATGAGGGGGAGTTTTGAGAGTTTTGTACGGGAAAGCATATAATTGAATGTTTCTATGAAATATCTTCTATTGTAAAGACCGCTGAGCATATCGGTATAGGAGAGCTTCTCCAGAGTCTTTTCGAGATGATAACGGTGATGATACTCCAGTGCGTAAAAGTACTGTATAACGATAGCTATAAAGGCAGCAGGCCATATGAGTACGGCATAATTAGCCTGTTGAAACCCCTGAATCACTTCTGCCCATGCAAGCAGCTGCGGAAAGGCTGCAATAAGAAGTATCGATACAATGTTGATCCAGAGCGGGAATGCCTGAAATGCAATTGGCGGTAGCAGCATGTAGAACATAAAACCGGCAATGCCATAGAGCATACCGTCATGCAGGTGCGTGAGGATCATAATGTAGTCTGTCAATGTAATGAGTACAAGAAAGAGGGAAACCCATGCAAGCAAGTATGGGTTTTTTGTTTTTCGTATCACAATGAAGCCGGTTATGAGTATGAGGAAAAAGAGACGGTAGCCAATCGTTTCATGTGCACCTTCAGGATCGGTAATGTAGTCCCATATCCATAGAATAACACCTAAAAACCCGCCAAACAGAAAGACATTTGCAGTGAAAAAACGATGATCTTTGAGTTTTTTGTATAGCATTGGTTTGGGTTCATTGAGTGCCGAATGTTCCCACAATCCTTCAAAAAAACGCTTCATAGCCAACTCTCCTTCTTTTTCTATTATAACATAGACAGAATGGCTTAGAGCAAAATTCCGTTTCAATGTCCGGAAAGTTTATTTTTCTGATTGTGCTGTTGTGTACTGGAGTATCTGATTGATAGGAACAGTTTTCATGGATATGAGGAAGAGGATGGATGCGTAGTTACGCACCCAATGTAACGGGAAATTGCAGCCTACTTACAAAACCCATCCTCCCGCCATGCAGCAGGACGATAGTAGTAGTGGTCAAAGAGTCCTCTGCCGCGTACACGGTCGCGATAGGTGTAGCTGTAGTCGTAGCGGTAGAACTCTCCTTCAAAAAAGTAGCCGTAACGGTTGAAATAGCCGTAGTAAAAACCGTCACGGTCAAAGAAGTCCGCTCTGTCATAGCGGTATGCAAGTACCCATCCGCGTTTGGGATAACGGTGGGCTCTTTCGTACTGGCGTCTTGAGATGTATCTGCCGTAGTAATCCTCTCCATTATCATACCGGTCATTATACCATCCGTTTTGCGGATGATAGCGGTGAGGGTGTACCTGTACCGGTACAGAGGCTATGTGACGATTGTGTTTTTGTTCTATGTGGCGTGTTTTGGTATGACGTGCCTGTATACGTTTGAATGCCTTCTTTGTTCTGAATGTACGTTTTTTGGCAGTGTGGGAAGTATAGTAGCGGTCGAGTTTGCTGATGTCCACTTTTTCTATCTCTTCATGATGCTCTTTTGCCTGAAGTGTCTGAAAAGAGAAGAGCAGTGTTGCTGTTAGCAAAAGATATTTGAATGTCAGTTTCATGGTTGATCCTTTATATGTGATAGGGCTATTGTAAACGCTTTTTGTGAATGATTTGTGAGGCAACTGTGGGGTAATTGTGGATGTGCTATAATCCGCATAAAAAAAGGGTAACATAGATGAAACTTTCCAAATCTTCTGTGACAGATGCGGTTTCACTCGGGCTTATCGGTACCTCATTTGCCATACCTGAACCCTATGCTTCACCGCTGCTTTACACAGGGCTTTTTGCCTTTTCCGGAGCCGTGACCAATCAGCTTGCCATTCACATGCTTTTTGAAAAGGTGCCTTTTCTGTACGGTTCTGGGGTGATAGAGAAGAATTTTGAACGTTTCAAATGTGCCATCAAGCAGATGATCATGGAGCAGTTCTTTACCAAGGAGCAGCTCAATGCCTTTTTCATCGATGAGGAGAAGAAACTCGACCTTGCACCTATTGTCGATGCGGCAGATTTCACGCCGGCATTCGATGCGCTCAGCAAAACGGTCATGGAGTCGAAGTTTGGCGGTGCCATATCTATGTTTGGCGGTGAGTCGGCACTTGAAGAGCTGCGAGAGCCATTTTCCAATAAGCTTAAGAGTGCTGTAAGGCGCATTGTTACGTCAGAAGCGTTCAATGCACAGCTTCAGCACCACATCGAGCAGGCAACACTCAGTGATGACCTGATCGCCTCGGTAGAGCGGCTGATCGACAAACGGATGGCGGAACTGACACCGAAGATGGTCAAAGTGCTGGTACAGCAGCTGATTAAAGAGCATCTTGGATGGCTGGTTGTCTGGGGTGGGGTGTTTGGCGGAGTGATAGGGCTTGTCTCTTCGTTTATTGTTCCGTAGAGAACGCCCTGCATGGGCGTATATTACATCATCGGCTGACCGTTGATGAGCAGGTGTCCATTCTCAAATTTCAGTACAAAGACAGCATTGTCACCCTCATATTTGGCGAACATCATCAGCATCATCACCATTTGAGGCGGCACATTTTTTGCCAGCATCTCAAGATCTTTCTTTGGCAGTACCAGTTTTCCGTCTGCCTGAAGATATGGTATCAGCATGAGTGCAGTCATCGGGTTGTTCATATTGAGCAGTGCATTGTTGGGAAGCAGTTTGGCATTGATTTTTAGGTCCAATTTACCAAGATCGACTGCTTTTCCCTGCCCGTTGGCATGTATGGCATCAAACCCGACAGGTGCGAGAAATACTTCAAAACCGTGATGTACAAACTGTTCACCCATTTGGGTAAGCTTTTGCTCCATCTCAGGTGTGATTTGGGCATTTTGGTCTGCCTGCTGCGCCGCCTGTGCCGAGAACGCCATGAAATCAGGCAGGAAGTTGTAGAGTCCTTTTGCACCGTAGCCGAGTTTGAAGTTTTCAAGGTTTAGCAGCGTTTGGTTATGGTCTGTGTCGGTCAAAAGTATTTTGGAAATCTGTGATTTTTCCGCATAGCTGATATTCTCATCGAACTTCCCGTTTCCTGTACCGTTATAGCCGTTCAGGGCAAAGTCCAAACCTTTACTTTTTCCTTCTACCGTATCGATAGAAGCAGTATAGCTGAATGTCATACCGCTTTTGTAGAGTTGTCCTACAAGATCCATGGTTTTTGCAATGGTTTCGTTCTGCTCTTTCGGCGGATTTTGGGTCAGTTCATAAAAGGACTTTATCAGTGAAGTGTCAATATTGTCTGTATAGCCGTTTACTTTGAATGTTTTTACTGCAAGGGTACCGGTACTCTTGTTCCCTTCATACATTTGGGTATCGATATCGGCAATTGCCAGCTTCATATCGCTGCGTACTTTTTTGTCATGTTCGGATGTAACGTAGTCAAATGTTGTGTTGTTCAGTGTTACGGCAATATGCTTGCCGTTCTCTCCGCCTCTAATGGAGATTGTCGGGAAGGTGCAGTGTTCATTGGCAAGGTAGAGGTTCTTTTTGTCTATATTGCACTCTGGGTTTTTATAGCCGATGTGGAGTGTCTTAGTAGTATTTGTGTCAGTTGCATCGAGTACGAAAGTACCGCCAAAGATATCAAATGCACTTGCCGGGTTATTATCGGTTGGATGCTGACGGATATTGATATGGGCATCTGTTAGCAGTGTATGTACTGTAGAAGTC
>JALTYW010000018.1 GCA_027046415.1 Sulfurovum sp. | reverse complement strand
GAAAAAGAGCAACGACACAAAGAACTACTCGAAGAGTTTGCCTTTGTCGCGGCATGCAACATAGGCGGTGAAACGATGGCACCTGAAAAGATAGAACGCCTCAAAAAAATCGCACAAAAAACATGGGTACGGCACTTTGATGACCGCATTGGACTCTCTGAAGAGGAGTTGATGCGACACACCGCCTCCCCTGCCCCTCTGCCTGCAGAAGAGAAGCTGATCGATGACAAACCGTGGCACTGTATTCCCCGTGAAAACTTTGATGAGGCAGCATACAGACAGCAGGGGTTCACCCTTCCTGTGCCGACATACCTCTACAATCGCGGAGAGCTCTACAACCTCTCTGTCCAAAAGGGTACCCTTACAGAAGAAGAACGCTTCAAGATTAATGAACATGTCATTATGACCATCAAAATGCTCGAACAGCTTCCCTTCCCCGAAACGATGCGCAATGTACCAAAAATTGCCGGAGAACACCATGAAACACTCGACGGCAGAGGATATCCTCGTTCCCTGACAGCAAAAAAGCTCTCCGTACCCTCACGAATCATGGCAATCGCCGATATTTTTGAAGCATTGACCGCCTCGGACAGACCCTACAAGAAAGCCAAAACGCTTTCAGAAACACTTGAAATCATGTATAAGATGAAGCAGGAACACCATATCGATCCGGATCTGTTCAACCTTTTTGTCCACTCTGGTGTCTATATGGAGTATGCAAAGCAATATCTGCATCCAGAACAGATAGATGAGGTTGATGAAACGGTGTTACTTGATTAATCTTTCCAGTGCTCAAATGTGAGTGACGGCATCTCCTTACGAACGTGTGCCATCAACTCCGGAAAAAATGTCAAAAACATCGCTTCAAGCGCTTCATGGTGTACCTGAATTAACGAAAGATAATACATCATCGTATCTTTGCTTTTTGCACGCTCACTGAGACGGTTGTCTATCCGCATAAAAGCTCTTTTGACACCATCCATCGTCACATAGCTGTCAAGCTGTCTGTTTTCTACCACACGTATAACCACCTGCTTGGCATGGGTTGGGTAGCCTCCACTCTCTTTCACTGCCCTTTTGCGAAAACCCTCAAGAAAACGTGCCCTGTCACTGACACTGAAACGCTGCCAGTGAACACTGAGGAAATGGTCATAGAGAATATCAAGCACCACCCCTTTTAAATGTCCCCGTTCTGTCAAAAGGGCTTTGGACTCTGAAACAAGCCGATGGCTGTCGGTATAGGTGTCTATGATGTTATGCAGTGCAAGACCGGTGATAAACGCTTCACTTGCACCTTCCCACGCTTTGCCTTTTAGCGGGTCGGCCAAGAGGTTGCCAAGCTGGTATTCGATCTGTTTGGGAGAGAGAAAAACATGGGCAAGCCAGTTCATGGCTACAAAATATCCCGAAGTACCATTGCATAGTGCAAGATCACAAGGTTGATAATGAAGATCCCCATCGATGAGGCTTTCGAGAAGAAACGCTGCATGGGTGTCTTGGTGGTATTGAGCGTCTTAAGACTGATCCACATGTGTATCACCGTCATTACAGTAATCACAGCTACCAGACTCAGCTTAATACGCAATGCGTCCAGTACTTCATTGGTGATGTTGGAAAAGAGCAGATGGATCAGTCCGTTATTGGTAATCATAGTGATACCGGTTGCAACAAGGATGATCAGGGACATCGTCTCAAAGTAGCCGTAGATAGGCCCTATTCGGGGATAGACCGCCTCCTGATCCTCTTTTTTGCGCAGTGAAACACCAAGCACAAACATAAAAAAGGCACCGCCTATCCACGCAATTGCTGCAATAAGGTGAAAATGTATCGCCCAGCCCATCAGTTCTGCTCCTGGTTATGATGTCCAAGTGTGCAATAAGCGTCTGCATTTTCCAGTGTAATACGCTCCAAACCATCAGGTGTAATGCGGTTATATTTTTCTGCCTCTTTGATCAGATAGACCTCAATACCTAACTTGTGAAGCTTCAAAAATGTCTTGAAGCCCAATGCTTTGACATAAAGTGTATCGACACCAAGCGTGTTAAAATAATCAAAAAATTCGGGAGATTTGGAGTGTTTGTGAGGGTTTTCCTGCACAATGATCTGCCCTTCATCCAAAAAGGCGAACATAGGTGCTTTACGAAAACGTGCTGCGATGGTTTTTCTGTCCTCTTCAAGCGGTATGAGTGTCATCAGCTGTCCAACTTCAATACCGCCATAAAGGCTTCCTGCGGCACATTGACTTTACCGATGGCCTTCATACGCTTTTTACCCTCTTTCTGCTTCTCAAGCAGTTTACGCTTACGGGTAATATCTCCGCCGTAACACTTCGCCGTGACGTTCTTGCCCATCGACTTGACGTTGGTACGGGCAATGATCGTGTTGCCAATACTCGCCTGAATCGCCACTTCAAAAAGCTGTCTTGGGATGAGCTCTTTGAGCTTCTCTACAAAAGCAAGTCCGCGTGAACGTGCCTTGTCTCGCGGTACAATGATAGAGAGGGAGTCAACCACTTCACCTGCTACACGGATATCGAGCTTGACCAGATCACCCGGACGGAACTCGATTGGCTCATAGTCAAAACTCGCATACCCCTTGGTGACAGTCTTGAGACGGTCGTAGAAGTCCATGACGATCTCATTCATCGGAATGTCATACTCCATCAAAACACGCGACTCATTGAGGTAGTCCATCTTCACCTGCACCCCACGGCGGTCGTTGAGCAGCTTGATCAGATTGCCCACATACTCCTGCGGTGTAAGGATGGTCGCCTTGACATAGGGCTCATAGATCGTGTCGATCTTCTGCACTTCAGGCATCTCGGAGGGGTTTTGGATGGTGATCTCCTCACCGTTTGTCATCTTGATGCGATAGACAACCGTCGGTGCGGTGGCGATAAGCTCCAAGTCAAACTCCCGCTCCAAACGCTCCTTGACCACCTCCATGTGCAGCATCCCAAGGAAACCGACACGAAAGCCTGAACCCAGTGCCATGGAGCTCTCCGGTTCGAAGCTAAGTGCCGAATCGTTAAGCTTAAGCTTGTTGAGGGCATCACGCAGATCTTCAAACTTGTCGGTCTCGATGGGATAGATTCCCGCAAAGACAAACGGCTTGGCAGGCTCGAAGCCCCCGATAGGCTCTGGTGTAGGGTTTTTAGCATCAGTGATGGTGTCACCAACCTGTAACCCCTCGACAGTCTTAAGCCCTGTGACGACTATGCCCACTTCACCCGTATCGATACTCTTGGTTTTAATGGGAGCAATAGGATTTGGGTACATCAGATCAAGCACCTGATGCTCCTCTTTGGTACCCATAATCTTGATACGCTGCCCCTTCTCGATGCTGCCTTCAAAGACACGCACCAGTGCCAGTGCACCAAGATAGTTATCAAACCAGCTGTCATAGATAAGTGCTTTGGTAGGTGCCTCTTCATCGCCTGTGGGTGCGGGGATCTTCTCGACGATCATATCGATGAGTTCGGGCACCCCAACTCCTGTCTTGGCAGAGACGAGTGCATGCTCTGTTGCATCGATACCGATAGCCTCTTCCAGTTCTGTCAGTACACGGTCAGGGTCGGCTGCAGGGAGGTCTATCTTGTTCACAACCGGAATGAGTTCGAGGTCATTCTCGATAGCAATGTAGACATTGGCAATCGTCTGTGCTTCAACCCCCTGTGCCGCATCAACGATGAGCAGTGCCCCTTCACACGAAGCCAGAGAGCGGCTTACCTCATAGGAGAAATCAACGTGACCGGGAGTGTCGATAAGGTTGAGGATGAAGTGCTCACCATCTTTGACATAGTCCAGACGTACTGACTGTGCCTTGATGGTAATGCCCCGCTCTTTTTCGATATCCATCGTATCCATCACCTGTGCAGACATCTGACGGTCACTCACCGCCCCACACTCTTGGATGATGCGGTCAGCCAACGTAGACTTTCCGTGATCGATGTGGGCAATGATAGAAAAGTTACGGATATTCTTCTGCGGTACTTTCTTTATCACGCGGTTCCTTCCTGGTTGGTGTCAACATTGATATTTTGGTGCTGTGAAGGCACAGCACCCTATAACTTCTAAAAATATCGCATGCGATATTTTCTCTCTTAATCCTTAGCCCTTAAGCCTTAAACCTAATTTTAATTTGTCTCAAAAAGCGAGTTCACACTCTCATTGTTATAGACACGTCTGATCACCTCTCCAAGCATCGGTGCGGTAGAGAGCATTTTGATCTTTTTAGAAGGCTTTTGCATAGGAATGGTATTGGCAACTACCAGTTCATCGAGCTCTCCTTCTTCAATACGCTCATACGCAGGTCCTGAGAGTACCGGGTGGGTACAGCATGCCATGACCGAGGTAGCACCAAGCTTCTTGAGTGCAGCAGCGGCCTTGACCATAGTACCGGCAGTGTCGACCATATCATCGATGAGAATAACATCTTTACCGTCCACATCACCGATGATGTTCATCACTTCAGACTCGTTGGCACGTTCACGACGCTTGTCGACAATGACCATATCCAGACCCAGTTTGTTGGCAAAGTAGCGTGCACGTGCCACACCACCAATATCAGGAGAAGCAATGATAGGATTGGCAAAGTTCTTGGCTTTGATGTAGTCCATAAAGAGAATCGCACCGTAGAGGTTGTCTACAGGGATGTCAAAGAATCCCTGTATCTGGGAAGCATGCAGATCCACTGTTACCACACGGGTAATACCGGCTGTCTCCATGAGGTTGGCAACCAGTTTCGCTGAAATAGGCACCCTTGGTGCCGCCTTTCTGTCCTGTCTGGCATAGCCATAGTAGGGTACTACTGCTGTGATAGACTTGGCAGAAGAGCGTTTGAGCGCATCGGTCATAATGAGCAGCTCCATCAGATTGGCATTGGCAGGGGCAGAGGTAGGCTGAATGATGAAAACATCTTTTCCACGCACTGACTCTGCGATCTGTACGGAGATCTCACCGTCACTGAAACGGTTGATGTTCGCTTTGGAAAGTGGCATCTCAAGATAGGTAGCGATCTCTTCTGCCAGCTGCGGGTTGGAAGTTCCGGAAAATATCATATATCCGCTCATGTCATAGCCTTTAGGGGGATTTAAATTAGGCGTATTTTACTCCAAAGTTGATAAAAAGGGGATTTAAAGCAAGGGGGTATTACACTTATGCCAAACAATTTGACAGATGGATAGTAATGATACGACAATTTTTCAGGAAGATCGCCACACACAAAGACAAGTTCGACCATATTCTCGACAAATACAAAATCCCCAGAGAGTACTTCAACATCAACCGTAAAATGATCACCAAGGGGATACTTGTCGGACTCTTCTGGGGTTTCATCCCCATGCCGATGCAGATGGCAGGGGTGATGATCACTACCCCGCTGATGCGATTCAACGTCCCTATCGGACTGGCAACTGTGTGGCTCTCAAACCCCGTCACCTACCCGCCGCTGTGGTATCTGGAGTATCTGACCGGCAACCTCATACTCGGATATGACGGCATCGACCATGTCGAACTGACCATGCAGTGGTTCAAAGACAACTGGGATCACATCGTTCTACCACTTTATGTCGGTACAGCTTTCTATTCAACTGTCGTGGCATACCTGATCTACCTGCTGCTCAACTGGCTCTGGAAACGTTCTGCGATGAAAGAGTGGCGTGAGAGGAAATGTAAAAAGTAGCATTCTGTAACGTTACGGCAATTTCTCCTTCGCCGAAACAATATCTATGAGAAATCCTCCCGGATCGTCGTAGCCGATATTTTTCTGTACCACATTACCGGTTTTTACATCCACAAAGAACATCGTCGGTGTCAACTCGGCATGCATCTCTTTTGGCAAAGGGGTACTCAGGTCAACCACGGCAAGTACGCTATCTAAGAGGGCTTCTTTGATGTTTTTGCTGCTCAGTGTTTTGTGTACCATCATCTCACACCAGTTGCACCCGTCTTTGACAACCACAAGCAATACCATCTTCTTCTGCTCTTTCTTTGCCTTCTGAAGTGCCTTGGAGAGACTCGTCTGGGCGTTGAGCACCCATGCCGCATCTTCGGCAGTGATCGCCATCACCAAACTACAGACAAGCAGCAGCACAAATACTATTTTCATGCATCCCTTCTTTCTGAAACAGAAGCTGTTTCTTATTGAATGTATAAAATATTATATCATATTATAATTTTAAATCAAAAATATTTTATTCTATTCTATACGTCTTACGTAAAACTGTGACAGAAGACAAAGTAAAATGTTGGAATGTATGTGACGCTGTATTTGGAAGATACCTCAAAAATAGTCAACACATCATCAAAAACTGTTTATTTTCATGATCTTTTTTGTTATTATTGCACATACAACAAAAGCAAGGAGACACAATGACAATCAGCTACAAACAACTACCCCTGACCCTCGCCGCTGCAGCGGCTCTTATGCTGACCGGATGCGGAGGCGGGGGAAGCTCTGACAATGCATCGGGAAGCGAAAGCACCGCAGAATATGTGCCATTTGATGCACCTCCTATCGATGAGGCGACAAAGCAGGCGTATCTTGATGC
>JALTYW010000017.1 GCA_027046415.1 Sulfurovum sp. | reverse complement strand
GTCGAGATAGGTAATACGATCATTCTTGTCGCCGCATGGGTGGGGAAGCCGAGGCTGATTGACAATATTTGGATATAGACCGACTCTCTCAAGCTCTTTTTGCTATTATAGAGGATCTTGCAGGATGAATGGAGGGTACGATGTGGTTGCAAAAATATACAATAGCCTTAGGCACAGCGTTGGTCTGTTTGGGGGTGATGGCAGAGGGTGCGGAAGTACAGATTGAAGTCTCAGAACCCGGATGTACACTATATGTTAATGGAAAGCAAAAAGCACTCATTAAAGGAAACAGTGCCAAGATAGAGATTGCTGACGGGAAGTATGAATTGATGGTTTCCAAGAAGCTTGATGAGGATTGGCAGATGGTCTCACGCAGGAATATCATTTTAGATGATACTCCGGCAGCATTGAAGTTTGATCTGGATATTGAAAAAATTTCCAAAAAGAGCAATACCAGCAAGGCATCCAATTTTAAAAAAGAGAACAATACTGTACTGGACAAGGTACGCCATCTGCGGTGGCAGGATGATGCCCGTACCGTCCAGATCAGAAAAAGCTGGCAGGAGGCGCAGGCATACTGCAGTTCTCTGACGATTGACGGGGTGCGGGGGTGGCGGCTCCCAAGCTATGACGAACTTGTCAGTATTGTTGACTATACCAAGCATACATTGGCGATCATGCCTGCATTCTCCCATATTGTATCAGATTCGTACTGGTCGGCAACACCCGATGAGGAGAATACGCAGCAGGCAAAAAGCATCTATTTTGGCAATGGCTGCCCCAATGGTGAACGCAAAGAAAAGCGTTTTTTGGTCCGCTGTGTACATACAGAAGAGAATGGAGCAAAGTGATCTGTCAGAAAAGATCACCTGCACTTTGTACCGCAGGATGATATACTGGTGATTGTTGGATGGTACCTTTTGGACGTTTGTGAGGACGTGACACTCTTGGCGGATGTGAGACAGTTCGTCTTGGTACACGTATCACCTTTTGTGGCTTCTGTACAGCTGGAGGTATGACAGCTTTCTGCTTGGGCGGTGGCGGAAGGATAGGTGCTGCCACTTCGGTCTCTTCCTGCTCTTCTCCGTAAAGTGGAATATCCTTTTTGCTCTTTTCTGCCTCTTCGCATGGATCGGGTTCAAGATACCCCTGCTCAACCAAAATACGAACAGTATTTTTAAATGTCGGTACTGCCGACTGAGAGGCAAAATACTTGTGGTATTTTTTGGCACGAATGACGAGTACACCGATGGTATATTTGTGCCCTTTGCTATCGTTTGCAAATCCGTAGAAACTGCTGTGGTACTCCCGTACATAGTGACCATGTTTTGCTATGTGGGCTGTTCCGGTTTTGCCACCTATTTCAAGACCAGGGTACTGCGCTTTGACACCCGTACCGCGTTTGACGACCTCTTTGAGTATCTCATGGATCTGGTTTGCAGCCTTTTTCCCAATGGGATGCAGGTTGCCGACAGTCGGAGGGAGAATATAGTGCCGTCCTTTGGTATCTTCCAGATAGTCAACCAGTCTTGGGGTAACAGCGATACCATCGTTGTTGAATGCGGAATAGGCTTTGAACAGTTGGGCAAACGTTGCCATCAGACCATACCCGTAGGCACTGTTTGCCCGGTGCATTTTGTTATTGAGCAGGTGCAGTTTCTTGACCTGTCCGGGAAGGTCTCGCGAGAGATCGATACCGGAGGGATGCGCCAGACCAAAGCCCAGAAGTCCGTTGCGGAACTCCTCTCCACTGAGAAGCCATGAGATCTGGGAAATACCGACATTGGAAGAGTGAACAATAATATCGGTGGCTGTTAATGATGCGAACTTTTCATCATCCGTTACAGTGCGGCGTTTCCCGATCTTCATACGACCGTTGTAGGTGTTGAACCATGTTTGTGGCGTGACTCTGTGTCTGTCCAGTGCCAACGAGAGTGTCAGCGGTTTGAGCACCGAACCGGGTTCATAAGGGTACTCCGCAAATTTTGGGTTGAGTGCCGGTATGTCTTTTTGGGTAATATGTGACGGATCATAGCGCTCTGTGCTGGCCATCGCCAGTACTTTGCCCGTTTTGCTCTCCATGACACCGACAAGGATCTCATCGGCATCGATACGCTGCTTCATCGCATCGATCATCTTTTCAATTCTGCGTTGAAATGCAAGAGGGATGTTAAGGTGCAGATCCATTCCGTCTACACGAAGTTTTTTGATGCTGTTTTTGTCGTGGATGATATTGCCGCCGACATCACGTTTTCCTTTAAAGTAGCCGTCCTTTTTGGATGTGATATGTTTGTCGTATTTGCGTTCAAGCCCTTTTTTCCCTTCGGGGCGGATATATCCATGGTCATCTCTTTTCCCCACATACCCAAGTATGGGGCTGAGGATATCTTTGCGTGGAAATTTTCTGCTTTCTCCGATCTCGACAATATCCATGCCGTAGAGCACTTCCAGCCCGGAGCGTATTTTCACAGAGCGGAAGACATCGAGTTGACGCAATTTGTAGGCGAGTGATTTAAGCTGCATCGCCTGTTTGGTATTGAGCGTTTTTGAAAGTACGATATTGCCTTTTATCGGCCGTCCGTGTTTGTCTTTGAACAGTTTTTTCACTTCGGATTCCGGAATACCGCTGTAGATACTGAAGAGTTTGATAAAAAGGGGTTTTTTCCCCGGATCTATACTCTCACCCCGGATGACAGCCTGGTAGGTCTTGTAGGAAGAACTCAGGGCGTAGTGGTCTGCAGAGAAGATGGTACCACGCAGGGAACGGTCATGAATGATGGCATGCTGCCGGGGGATGTGTCTGTCTGAAGTGATTGTAGCGAAGACAGAAGCCAGAAAAATGAACATGCCGGATATGATCAAGACAAATAGTACTGTGATCTTTCCGGTACGCTGCTGCAAAGCTCTGTTTTTGATCTCGTGCCCCATGATTTCTCCGCTAAATAGTGTTGAATTTTATCAAAGTTATCTGGTTAATTCGATAAAATACAGCACGATTTCAATACCGGATAGCATAAACAATGATTGACAAACCGCTTTTGATGGCAGTGATGGCACTTCTGACACTTTCTCTTGTGATGGACTACTCCCTCTCTGTTTATACCGTACAGCACTTTGATTATGGCAGTTTTCACTTCTTTATCAGGCAGACTGCAGCTGTTGCTGTGGGCTTGGTGATGATGGTTGTACTCAGCAGACTGGAGCCGGAAAAGTGGTTTGTACCGGTAGGCGTTGTACTTTTCGTGCTCTTTTTTCTCTTGATGGTTGTGATGCTGTTTTTACCCTCCTCTATGGTCAATGCCGTTGGGGGTGCTAAACGGTGGATACATCTGGGTCCGGTCTCTATTGCCCCGGTTGAGTTTTTCAAGGTAGGGTTTGTCTTTTTTCTCTCATGGAGTTTCAAGAGAAAACTTGGCAACAAATCAAAAATGGGTTTTGGTGAGGAGCTGAAGCTTTTTGCCCCCTATCTGTTGCTTTTTGCAGTGGCGGTTGTACTGATAGCGATTTTTCAGAAGGACCTTGGACAGGTGGTTGTGCTTGGTGCAACACTGATAACACTGTTCATGTTTGTAGGAAGCTCTTACAAGTTTTTCCTTATGCTTGTTACTGGGGCATTTGGGAGTATCGTCGCACTTATTTTTCTTGCACCACACCGTATGGCGCGTATCAAAAGCTGGTGGGTCAGTGTACAGGACACTGTTCTTTCTCTCTTTCCGTTTGAGTCAGTACAGCAGTTGCGGGTTGCTGCGAGCGTTAAAGAACCATGGCAGATCTCCAACTCGCTCAATGCGATTCACAACGGAGGATTCTTGGGACAGGGGTTGGGAAACGGTCAGTTTAAACTCGGCTATCTTTCTGAAGTACATACCGATTTTATTTTGGCAGGTATTACGGAAGAGCTTGGATTTGTCGGGTTGGCACTGGTGGTCTTGACACTGCTGTTTGTGGTTTTCCGTATCTTCAAAATCGCTTCCAAGGTGAAAGATCCGATGTACTATCTTTTCAGTATCGGGACAGGACTGCTGATTGCATACACTTTTCTGCTCAATGCCTACGGGATTGCAGGTATTACACCGATTAAAGGGATTGCCGTACCGTTTTTAAGCTATGGGGGATCGCACATTTTGGCAAGCTGTATTGCCATAGGAATGGTACTGATGATCTCGAAAAAAGTGCCGCGTGATATGCATGGTAATATTTTGTAGGAAGGGTAGAAGCAAATGAGTATCATAATGACAGGTGGTGGCACAGGCGGTCATCTTGCCATTGTTCGTGCAGTCAAAGAGGCAATTGTAAGTAGTAGGGAACAGGGAGTAGGGAGCAATGAAAGGCTGATCTATGTGGGGTCAACCAAAGGGCAGGACAGGGCGTGGTTTGGAGAAGATGAAGATTTTGACCAAAAGTATTTTTTTGAGACGCGCGGGGTGGTCAATCAGGGGTTTATAGGGAAGATAAAGTCACTTTTGATGATGGCAAAAGCAGCACTCCAATCTGTCAAAATCATACGCAGACACAAAGCAAAAGTGGTCTTTTCTGTTGGAGGCTTCTCTGCTGCCCCAATGGCGTTTGCTGCCAAGCTTACAGGGACACCGCTGGTGATCCATGAGCAAAATGCTGCACTGGGGTCACTCAACAGGCTGCTCAAACCCTATGCCGATGTCTTTATCAGCTCCTACCTTGAGGAGAGTCCTATCAAAGCCTATCCGGTTAAAGCGGTTTTTTTTGAGAATGCCCGTATCCGTGAAAAAGTAGAAACCATCATCTTTCTTGGCGGATCACAAGGGGCGCGTGCCATCAACGATCTGGCACTCTCCATCGCCAAAGAGCTTGATGCACGCGGTATACGCATCATTCATCAAGCCGGTAAAAACAACATCGAAAGTGTACAGCAGGCGTATGAGGCGATGGGTATCGAGGCGGAGGTGTTTGGGTTTACAACCAAGCTTGCCGACTATATGAAAGAGGCAGATCTTGCCATTGCCAGAGCAGGTGCATCGACACTTTGGGAGCTTGCCGCTACGGCACTGCCGGCACTCTTTATCCCCTACCCCTATGCAGCGAGTGACCACCAGTACTACAATGCACAATTCCTTGTAGAAAAAGAGCTGGCATGGGTTATGCGTGAAAACGAGATTGACAAAGAGAAGGTGCTTGCACTGCATGATGAGGACCTTTCCGAAAAGAGCAGGGGGTTGATGGAGAGCATTGCACGTGACGGGAGTCGTCAGATCGCAAATCTTTTAAAGACCTATCTCTAATCACTTCACAATTGCCCAACAATTTTTTTCTATATTCCTTTTAGATATGATGCATAAAAAAGGAGCTTGTATGAAAAAATGGATGATGATCATGGTGGGCATTATAACAGCCATATCACTTAGCGGATGTGGCGGAAGCAGTTATGACGATGGGTACGATGATGGCTACAGTGATGGATTTTACGACGGCGCGAGGGTACCGGTAGACGGTATGACCACCCTCTTTTTACGAGATATTGACGGTTTTTCTGCCGGAGGGGTACACTACACCTGTGTCGATCCGACAGGTGCCTTGACAGCAGATGCCATCACCGCACCAAACGGAGAGTTCAGCTTCTATCCTGGGGAGCAGTGTGCCTTTGATCTGATCGGCTTTGGCGGAACGCCGGGTGATCCGCTTTTTATAGAAGATGATATCGGGCAGGGGAAGAACAATATCGCCTATGTGTGTCAAGGGGGTGATACCGGACTGACTGGGTACAATGTCGACCTTGGCAGAGACGGATTCTTCAACTATCTGCCTGATGATATATGTACGTTCTCTTTTTGATAAAGTATGACTCACAAAGCCCCAATATAAGCGCCTCTGGGCGCACTTTATCTGTCAATAACCACACTTTCGCTAAAATATCCCAATTTTAATGCAGGGATATATGTCAATGGATATCAGAAAAACATTTTTAGACTACTTTGAAGGTAAAGGACACAAGGTTGTAGAGAGCTCTCCGCTCGTACCCGATGATCCGACGCTGCTCTTTACCAATGCCGGTATGGTGCAGTTCAAGAACATTTTTACCGGGGATGCACCTATTCCCAACCCGCCAAGAGCGACCAGTTCGCAAACCTGTATCCGCGCAGGCGGAAAGCACAATGACCTGGACAATGTCGGCTACACCGCACGCCACCACACCTTCTTCGAGATGCTGGGTAACTTTAGTTTCGGCGACTACTTCAAAAAAGAGGCGATCGCCTACGCATGGGAGTTTGTCACAGGTAAAGAGTATTTGGCACTGCCTGTAGAAAAGATATGGGTAACAGTACACGAGAGTGATGATGAGGCTTATGAGCTCTGGAAAGCGCATGTTTCAGAAGAGCGCATCATGCGTTTTGGCGACAAGGATAATTTCTGGCAGATGGGTGATACCGGACCTTGCGGACCGTGCTCGGAAATCTTCTACGATCAGGGAGAGGAACACTTTCACTCTCCTGAAGATGTGATGGGTGGAGAGGGCGACCGCTTCCTTGAGATCTGGAACCTTGTATTCATGCAGTATGAGCGTGATGAGAACGGTACACTC
>JALTYW010000016.1 GCA_027046415.1 Sulfurovum sp. | reverse complement strand
AAGCAGAGAAGATCATGAAGAAGTTCGATACCACAGAACTGGTACATGCACTTGAGACAGCTCCTGAGAAGCTGAGTGAAGAGTTCGGCTGGTTCAAAGAGAAATTCCTCAAAAGACTCAAAAAAGAGTGGAAGGCGTTGAAAGAGAAGCTGTAGAGAGATTTGGATATAATCCCGCTCCAATTTGCCAACAAAGGTTGCACGCATGAAAAACCAATACAGGTCTTATGAAGAGAGTCTCGATTTTTTACATAAGATGGAAAAGGCGTATCCCGATCTGATAGAGATCGTCAAGATCGGCACAACCTATGAGGGGCGCGATATTGTCCTTGCCAAGATCTCTGCAGATGTTGCACACGCCGATGAGAAGCCTGCACTGCTTTATACCGGTACGATCCATGCGCGTGAGTGGATAGGGCATGAGCTGGCACTGGCGTTCATTGAACACGCTGCCAAGAACCGCCATACCGATCCGGTACTTGAAAAGGCACTCGCAGAGTCCACACTCTACATGGTACCGTGTCTGAATCCTGACGGCTACGAATACTCCCGCAAACACTTCTCTTTCTGGCGAAAGAACCGAAGAAAGAACCATGACGGCACCTACGGGGTCGACCTCAACCGCAACTTCTCTATAGGCTTTAAGAAGATCAGCAACACCACCTCCAATGTCTATGGCGGGGAAGCACCTTTCAGTGAAGCGGAAACGCGTGCCATCAAAGAATTTGTCGATGCCCATCCCAACATTACCATTGCGCTTGATTATCACTCTCAGGGGAATGTCTTTTTCCCGGCACACAAGTTCAAACATGAAGCGGAGCTTGACGGTACCGACATGAATGTCATTGCTGCCAATATGAATGACGAGATCGAAAAGATCACAGGAAGACGCTACGGTATTCACCGCGGAAAGCCGCCTGCAGCGCTCATTAGCGGCAGCGGAAGAGAGTACTACTACTCACGCGGAATCAAGGCACTTGTGGTGGAAGTGGGTACGAAAAACATTCCTGATTACATGAAGAGTATGAGCAGCAGTATCCATGAGAACATTCCGGCACTCATCCGTACCTTTTCAGAAGTGGTAAACTTCTCCGAGTATGCACCGCGCCGTGTGGAGGAGTTCAGGGTTGAAAGTGTCAGTGATACAAGTGTAACGCTGGTGTGGAAGTATGAAAAACGGGATGATATCTTCTTTGAGATTTACCGCAGCACCAAAGACAAAGATGCCTGCAACGAGCGTACACGCATCGGGATTGCCGGAGAGCACACCTATACCGACACTGACCTTGAGAGTTCGACAAACTACCACTACACCATTCGTGCAGTCAGCAAAAAGACCGGCTACAAGTCAGCATTTGCTCCGGTAGTCAAGGCACGTACCGCTCTGGCAGAAGATGAGTTCTTCCGTTTTCTCTTTGCGACCAAAGAGGGTACGGGCTATGTGGGGCAGTACACACAAGAGAGCAACCGTTCCCACTTTGGACTCAACTCACTGTTTGTCGGCATTAACAAATCAAAAGGCATCTGCGATGCAGTAGTAAGCTTCGATCTAAGCTCCATCCCTGACAATGCGGTGATTAAATCGGCACGTTTTTACCTCTACCCGATGAATCGAGTAGGTGCGAAGATCGAAAAGTTCGGGCAATGGGACTTGAGCCTGCTTGAGCCGGGAAGCTTTAGTGAGATCAGTGATTTTGGTGAAATAGAAAATGCCAAAGCCAAGGGGATCATCGGGCAGGCGATCAAGTCGCGTCAGCTGACGCAGGGCATCTGGAACTTCTGGGAGTTCTCACAGCGTGAGTGTCAGCTGCTTCAGGAGGAGATCGAAAACAAGCAGGCGGTATTCCGCATAGATGGGCCAAAGTACCTGCCAGATGGCGAAGACAGCCAGATGATGCAGTTTGACATTGGCTATGGTAAATTTGGCGGTGGTATCCACTACCGTCCAATGCTTGACATCAAGTATACCATCGAAAACGAAAAGATCAAGCTGCCTACACAGGAGAGGGCGACCATCGCCAAAGAGGGGGTAGAGGAGCAGGTACTCAAAAGCGGATTCGATGCCAACGGTGAGAAGGTGTACGGGTATCTGAACTTTGACCTTTCTCAGCTTCCAGAACACGACAAGACGATGATCACGCAGTGTGCACTGCGCATCAGAAACAAAAATGTGTTCAAAAAGAAATCTGATGTACGTTTCTATGTGGAACTGGTGGAGCTTGACGAAGTAGGTACCTATGAAGACATCAAGAACCGTGAGAAGATCGAATACATCGGTTACGAAGTGGCAGAGAGTGACCTCAATACCAAAGAGTATCAGTACTTCAACTTCGATACGCTCTCCAAACAGGCACTTGACCAGATGCATCAGGAGGGGAAAACCCTCAAACTGGTCATCAAACCTACCTCTGCACTGGGTGCGAAAAACCGCATCACCGAGTGGGCGGATGATGCTGAGCTGGTGGTCAAGTACATTCCAAAACGCCGCCACCCTGTAGCGCCTGTGAACAATTTGCGTATCAGCAAAGAGAACCGCATGATCAAACTGACATGGGACAAGGTCGATGACAGTGCACTCAAGGGGTATTATGTGGTGCGCAACAGCTTCCATCCGCCAAGACACTTTATGGATGGGGTAAAGCTTTACGGCGGAAAAGATACGTGGACATACGACAATTTCGGCTCGTTTGACAAAGAGAAGTTCTATGCTGTCTTTGCCTACGATGATGTGCCAAACTTTTCTGAAGCGGCGGTTGTACGCTACGATCCGTTGGAGAAGTATTGATCCTTCTTCTGCGGTATATACAGCAACCTCAAAAAAATTCTTTAAAACTATCATAAAAAATAAATTAATCTTATTTTAAAGCTCTCGGTTGTACACTGAAGTATCGCACAACGCAAAAGGTGTTACCTATGCAGAGAGAAAATGATGAAACACTTTTGGAAGAGAACCGAAAGCTAAAACACCTGATAGGTCAGTTCAAAAACCTGCTTGACTCGATCCCCGATCCTGTCTTTATGAAAGATGAGAACCTTCGGTGGATCTATGGCAATCCAGTCATCTTAAACCTCTACAGTATTGATCCGGACAACTATGTGGGTAAAACAGAAGATCAGCTTCTGCCCGAAGAGTTTGCCGAGTCGTGCATGGAGAGTGACAGACAGGCGGTTGCCAAAGGGAGCATCAGCAAATCAGAAGAGCGTGCACGTGATCCTGAGGGGAACCTCCATTTTTATGAGGTCTTTAAAGTACCCTCCTATGATAAAGATGGTGCTTTTAGTGGGCTTATCGGTGTAGGGAGGGACATTACCGAACGCAAAGAGGCACAGGAGGCACTTGAGGCTGAGAACAAAAAACGCAGAGAAAACGAGATACAGCTTTCCCACCTTGCCAAAACCCTTGAAGATCAGGTACGCAAACGTACCGCTGAACTGGAAGCGGAGAAAGAGAGTGCCATGAGTCTCTCCTATGTTGACACCCTGACAGGGCTGAACAACCGCCGTGCCTACTTTGAAAAGAGCCATGTGATCGACATCAATGCACGCAACCGTGACTGTGGTTATGCGGTAATGATCCTCGATCTGGACTACTTTAAAGAGGTGAACGATACCTATGGACATGCAGCAGGGGATGTGGTACTCAAAGCGTGTGCAGCAATCATCAAAGAGAATCTTCGGGCGACCGATATTGAGGGACGTGTCGGAGGAGAGGAGTTTGCTGTGACATTGGTAGATACAACGTTGGGACAGGCTGTAAAGATAGCACAAAAGCTTTGTGACAAGATCGCAGCAGCAGTGATAGGATCGGAGGCTGTAAAGCTGACATGCAGCTGTGGGGTCACTGTTTATAATGCTGCTTCAAAAACCTTTGAAGATGTCCTTAAACTGGCAGATGAAGCACTTTATGAGGCAAAAATGTCGGGTAGAAACTGTGTGGTAAGTAAAGAGTTCGCTTAAGGATACTTCTAATAGGAGAGTTTAACTCCTATTTAAAAGGTGCTGTGCTATACTCACTCTATGATGAACGAAAAACCGACACTGGGATCACTGCTTGAAACATCTGCAGGCAAAAAGCTGCTGCTGCTTGGCAAAGAAGAAATATTTACCCAAAAAGAGATAGCCCGTTTTTTGAAGCGTTTCAAAATCACTCCTGTAAACGCTTTGGAAGAGGATGTGGTTGGTGTGGTTGAACACCACAGACTCAACCCGGTTGAAGAAGATATCTCCAACGATGCCTACGAACAAAATCTTCCCATTTATAAACTGACCGAATTTGAACAGCTTCTCTCAGAAAAGATAGATGATGATGCGCTGCTGATGGCGATCAAGCTTGGTAACGACCAGGAGAGAATACGCCGTCTGCTTGGCAATCAGCATCTGAGTGATACGCTTTTTGTCCGCTTGCTGAAACTTTACCGGTTTGACGAAGAGGAGGAGGACAGCCGTGATGACAGGGATGTCATTATGTACACCCTGCGCCGGTACATAGAGATCAAACCAAACGAAGAGGATCTGCTCTACTCCTATCTGACCCTGCGGCGTCTTGCCACAGAAGCGACCGACCCCAATCTGCTTGAAGCCTTGTTGGGGTTTCCGAATTTTACATTTCTTGTACGCGGCAAAGAGAGCATCACACTCAAAGAGACCATTGCAAGAAATTGGCATATCAACGAAACAACCATCCAAAAACTGCTCTCACTGAGAAACCGTGCCATAGAGCGTGCTCTTGCAGGCAACAGTAGTATCTCAGAGGAGATTCAAAAGCTTCTGCTTGAAAGGAACGATGAAGGCATTGCACAAGCCCTTGCGGTAAACTCTTCTATTACCGATGCTGTCTTTGCAGCGCTTTTGCAAGCAGCAGAGGAGGTGGTCTCTTTGCTGCTTGTACACCAGCCAATTAACACTGAACGTTTGCAGCAGATCGAAGCTGCCGGATTGGATGCCTCTCTGTTTGCGCTTTTGGGTGCCAATGAGAAGCTAAGCAGTGATGTCATAGAACAACTTGCCCAAAAAGAGGAAAATGAAGCACTACACCGCTTGCTGTGTGAGAACAAAACCGTGCCACCGGCATTCTTGGAGGCGTACTACCATCAGAAGCACAAAACCCTGATGCCTGCACTGGCACAAAACCCGTCAACCCCGGTACCGATACTCGAAGCACTCTACAAAAGTGACGGAGAGGGTCAAGAGATAGCTGCTGCATTGGCAAAAAACCCATCGACACCCGAAACCATCTTGCGAGCACTTTTTGAGAGAGATGATTTCGAAATAAACCGTGCACTTGCGACCAACGCATCACTGCCTATGGAACTGCTCGATGTGTTGAAGGTAGATACCAGACTGCAAAACGAGCTTGCGCAGAATGAACAGCTTGCCAAGTCGTATGAGGAAGTGCTCAAGCAGAGCAAAGCAATGATGAATGTCTGATGAATGAGGAATAAGGAATGAAAAACCGAATAAATAATGTAGGGTGTGTAATCACGCACCAAACAGGTATGTATATATGAAAGCATCAAATATTACCAAAGCCATCGACAAACTCATCGACGCACAGTTGCCGGTCTTTATCTGGGGTGCACCGGGGATTGGTAAATCCTCTATTGTCAAGCAGATAGCCAAAGAGAAAGATATGGCATTCCTCGATCTTCGGCTCTCCTTGCTCGATCCAACCGACCTTAAGGGGATTCCCTTTTTCAATGCCGAGACTCAAGAGGGGGTCTGGGCGAAGCCAAGCTTCCTGCCAAGCGACCCTGACTCCAGAGGTATCCTCTTTCTCGATGAGATCAATACCGCACCTCCTGCAGTGCAGGCTTCGGCATATCAGCTCATCTTGGATAGAAAAGTTGGGGAGTATGAACTGCCCAAAGGGTGGAGCATTGTCGCAGCGGGCAACCGGGAGAATGACCGAGGGGTTGTCTACAAGATGCCTCCACCGCTTGCCAACCGTTTTGTGCACTTTGAGATGGAGGTGGACTTTGACGACTGGAAAGCGTGGGCATACCGTGCAGGGATAGAGAGTGCGATCATCGGCTATCTTGCCTATGACAAGAGTATGCTTTTTACCTTTGACCCTACATCCAATGAAAAAGCCTTTGCCACGCCGCGTAGCTGGGAGTATGTCGACAGCATCGTTAAAAGCGGGATAGAGAGTGACTTGATATTAGATAGTATTAGCGGTGCAGTCGGGCGTGAGGCAGCTGTAGGGTACAGCAGTTTCAAGAAAGTGATGAAGGATTTGCCAGACCTTCAGAGTATCCTTGAGGGATCACTCAAAGAGATCGATGAGGATGATCCCAAGGTACTTATGGCACTTGCCATCGGGCTGGTCAATGCCGCACGGCAAAACCCCAGTGATGAGGCGATAGACAATATCCTCTCTTTCTCGCTTCAGCTTCCCGGAGAGTTCGCCATCATGCTTGTTAAAGATATGCAGGCAAATGAGCTCGATGTCGAAGGGGCTGAGGCATGGGGCGAGTGGGTACGCAAGTTTGCCTATCTGCTGAGTTGATGTCTTATGTTTACACTCCATTAAATAACATAGATTATAATTGTTATTAGATAATCAAATTTCAAGGAGTTGCAACATGCATATGAAAGATAGAGTCAAAAGTATCATCAAAGATGAC
>JALTYW010000015.1 GCA_027046415.1 Sulfurovum sp. | reverse complement strand
CACTTTTACAACAAACGCTTTCCGTGAGAACAAAACCGACATTGGAGGGGTCTGCTATGAATCACTTGCAGCGGGAACTGCCCATATCAATAACTGTGCCGATGCCATAAAAAACCCAAGACACAAATTTTATCGCTCTCCAATGATACATGCACTTCACGAACATGAAATTTATGATATCTTTAGAGACTACGAACAAAATCCTGACACATACAAAGAGATTGCGTTGCGGTCAAAAAAATGGTTCGATGAACATCTTGGTATCGAATTGGCAAAAAAGTATGTCAAAGTCATGGAAAAACTCTCTACAAACGAACATGATCACAACACACTAAGAGAAATTTTTGAAAACTAAACTCAAACATATACTGGGGAATAAACTGCTTCACAAAGGTATTGGTGATAGTGCCTACTATCTTGTTGCAAATGTCGGCAGCAAAGCGATTGGATTTCTCATTATTCCAATTTTGGCACGCGCTGTAAGCATTGAAGAGTTTGCAAACTATGACCTCTTTCTCATTATTGCAGCTTTTTTTCAGATCATTGTAACGCTTGGACTTGACTCAGGAGTCACAATCCTCATGGCAGAAAATCAAAACAATGACAACACTCTCTCTTTTTTATATGTAACAACATTGCTAATGAGCATGGGAATGCTTCTTTCCGTATCGATACTCCTGTACACCTATTTTCAGTTTTTTCACACACTTTTTTCACTGCCCAAATCTCTATGGCAATTGATTGTTGCATATATTCTGTTTAATATCATTACGTATCATACCTTCAACTTTCTTCGGTGGCGTACAGAGGCAAAAAAGGCGGCATTTACCAACTTGTTTGCCTATTTAGCCGGCATTGTAATCGGTCTTTTCTTTCTTTATACAGATGCATCCATCCACTCCTACCTTACAGGCTTGGTCATTGGTACTTCATTTGGAGCACTGTTCTCACTTTTTATGGCAAGGAACTATCTGTTAAAATTTCAGATACATCCAGCTTCCACAGCACTTTTGAGGGACCTTTTACGTCTTTCTCTGCCATTTATTCCCAACTATATTGGTAACAACTTGATGCAAATGGCTGACAGAGTCGTTATTTTGATGCTGTTTGGAAAATACGAGCTCGGTATTTATGCAGTCATTATGCGGCTGGCTGCCATACCACAGTTTCTTGCGGGTACAGTCACCGGTGGTTTTTTACCGGTAATGTACAACAACTATAAAGAAGCAAACGGACGACATTTAATACGTAACTTTTTCAATGTCTACCTCCTAATGATCCCAATTCTGTTTTTACTCTTTTATGTGGTATCTACTCCCCTTGTGGGTCTCTTTGGAGGAGAAGCGTATATGAAGGCTGCGTATCTTCTGCCTATGGCGCTTGTTTCCATCCTGTTTGTGAATGGTACTCAGGGTATAGGCTTCGGATATACGATCAAACGAAAAACACACTATATTATGTATATCACTTTTTTAAGTGTGGCACTAAATTTTCTTTTCAGCATACTCTTTGGATACTTCTCAGATATTGGAGGTGTTATATTTGGTACTCTGATAGCAGGAGTCATACGGGTATGGATGCATACTGTCTACTCTGAAAAGCTTTATCCCTTCCACTATAACTATCGTCTACTTGCATCTACTGCAGCAGTCACGCTCTTGTTATCAGGCTATACACTTTTGTTTCATTGATGGTGTAATACTGTGTCAGCAAGCACCTTTTCAAAAACCTCATCCAGCGCTGCAGCGCCGGTCAGTGTCAGATGACCGTCATCAAAGTAGAACAGATCTCCCTCTTCACTCTGATAGCGGCATACCGGTCTGCACAACACAGTATCTGTTCTGTAGATCAAAAGCCCTTTTATCTTGGAAACGGCATCATAAAAACTTCTATTTCTCTTCCAATACATCGTCTCGGTCTGATACGGCAGGGAAGCATTGGATTCAAGATGTGCATAGAGAGCCTTGGGAATATGTCTTTCCCACACAGGTACAGGCATAATAAGTGCTGTTTTAATATGGTGTTTCTCTGCCAGTTCCACGACGCGCTGAATGGTTTCCGGCAAGATCGCACCCGGGGAATAGTGTAAAACAATCGTATTAGCCTCTCTGTGAAGTGCTTCGTTAACTATGTGCGATGCCCGCAACGGACTGCCCTTCATGAGAGGAATATTGCTGACTGTAAAATAGACTTTTGTATCTTGTTTTCTTGCAGCCGCTACAAAGGCAGACTTGATCGCATCTGCATGACTGTTTCCTACCAGAAAGACACACTGCTTCACTGTTTCAAGATCCGGTGTCAGATCACAAGAAACTGCAGTAGGCTCCAGCACCCGAATAAGCTTGCCACACCGGTAGGGCGCTCTGTCTTCCCATGCATGAAATATTTTTTTCTCCTGTGGTGAATAACGGTACTGCTGTATCACTTTTCCTGCAGCAAGCAGCAGAAGGATCGAGGCTACCATACCTGCCAAATAGTATAGAATCTTTTTGGAGTGACGGGCAGGATTCTCAACCATTCTATACATCGCATACGAGAGTACAGTAATGATACCTGCCAAAAACAGCGTCTCAGACATACTCTCTGTTTTCAATACAGTTCCAGAGAAGGGATGGTAAAGAAAAAGTACGATGACAGGGAAGTGTACCAGATAGATGGAGTAGGAGTATTTTCCAAGCACTTCCAGCACCCTGCCCGCTTTTGAATGCTCTACCCCAGAGGGAAGCCCCCATGCAAGCACACCACCCGTGGCCAAACTTACAAGCAATGCAAACAACCCGGGATGCCCATGTATAAACCCCAATGCTTCTCCGTTTACATTGAATGTCGGGATGGCAATCAAAAACACAAGGGCCGTCATGCCAAAAAACTTCATATGACCATACCTGATATTGCCGCTGTTTGTCGCATAGACAGCAATGCCATACCCGATCAGAAATTCCCAAAGACGCAGAGGCATCATAAAAAAAGAGGTTTTTGGCGAAATACCTACGATCACAAAACACACCGCCATCGAACCAAGAAGAACCAAAGGAAACATGATACGCATACGTTGAAAAAGCCAATACAGCAGCGGAACAATGAGATAAAACTGTATCTCTACACCCAGCGACCAGAGGTGAAGAAGCGGATTGAAGTCTGCTTTGCTGAAGTAGGAGTTCTGCATCCAAAAGCCGATATTCGAGGAAAACAAAAGTGCATATATCGACTGTCTGGCTACCTGGTTGTACTCATTTGGAATAGTGATAAACGCTGCAAATAAAAGTGTAAAAAAGACTGTAACATAGTATGTCGGCAAGAGCCGTTTGACCCGTCTGTAGAAAAATTTTCTCTTCTCACTGGGGTTATACAGCACTGCCATCAGAAAACCGCTAATGACAAAAAAGATATCAACCCCCAAAAACCCGCTTTGGATACCGCCAATCTGAAGGTGAAACAGTACAACAAGAAGTACTGCTATGCCTCTGAGTATCTGTATATCTTTCCGGTAATGCACCCTTCTCTCCCTTCAGACCGCCGTAGTCAAACAATGCTGTGATTTTACTTCAAGGCATATTGTGAACACCTGAAGATACATAAGTACATCTACTATAATGATGTAATGAAAAGATGTTTTGGATACAATATACACTCCAATACCAAAAAAAGCGTACCGTTAAACTATGAAAAAAAACAAAACAACTGTCTTGTTTGCACTCCCTTCGCTACAAGGTGGCGGCTCGGAACGTGTCATTTCCATCCTGCTTCAGCATCTGGACAGACAAAAGTTTATCCCTATGCTCATAGTACTCCAAAAAGAAGGTCCTTACCTTAAAGATATTCCTTCAGATGTAGAGATTATTGACCTTCGTTCCAAACGTCTACGTGATGCTCTTTTTACGCTTGTCAAAACGATCAAAACACTCAAACCGGACATTGTTTTCTCAACATTAGGTCACTTGAATCTTTATATGGCGTTGATTAAACCTATTCTTGGTGAGCATATCAAACTGATCGCCCGTGAATCAAGTATCGTTTCTATCAGAAACAGGAACAATAGATATACTTTTTTATTCGACCGTTTATACAGAATATTTTATAACAAACTTGACAAAATTGTTGCACAATCTCACTATATGAAAAAGGATTTGTGTAACCACTACCATACCCATACACACAATATAACCGTCATCAACAATCCTGTGGACACTCAAAACATTCAACAGAAAATGATTGCTGAAAATAAACAGATATTTAAACCCAATAGAGTCAACTTGCTTGCTGTAGGCAGATTAAATGCAGTCAAAGGATTCGATCTGCTTATTACATCTATTGCCGATATTCCTGAAAACTATCACCTGACCATTATAGGGGAAGGAGAAGAGAAGGAAGAGCTTCTTGCGCTCGTAGAAAAACTCGATTTGGCACATCGCATCCATTTTGCAGGATTTCTTTCCAACCCGTTTCCCTATATGCATCAAGCTGACATTTTTGTCCTATCTTCACGGTATGAGGGCTTCCCGAATGTTGTACTCGAAGCAAATGCCTGTGGTACGCCCGTCGTAGCATTTGCATGTCCTGGAGGGACAGCAGAGATCATTGAAGAGGGTATCAACGGTTTTCTTGCCACTTGTGAAGATCCAAAAGCGCTTGCAGAGACGCTCAAAAAAGCGGCAAGCCATACCTGGAACTCTGAAAAAATCATGGAACATGTCGTATCTAGATACGATGTCAATAAAATCACCAGAGAGTACGAAACACTCATGGAAGGTCTTTTGACGTAGTGCTTCCATTCACATCCAAAAATGCTTTCAGTTGAGAGAAAAACCCTTTTATAACTTCAACCGAACCATACTTACTGAGATGATAAGCATCTGAATAGATAAGATGCTTGTTCTCATCAAGGTTATGACATATCCCTCGTTCGCACAAAACATCATGCGGATCGAGGAATACAAAGGCACCTGTACGCAAAGCGGCCTCTTTCAGCCGTGCATTGAATGCGGTAAAGTCTTCTCTCTCCGGTACTTCTGTGTACTTTTTGGCATCAAAGTCAGAAAACAGCAGCGGTCTTGGTCTTGAAAAGACATCATACAGGTTGTATCGTGCTCCCGGCACCTGACCTATGACTACCAGAGTGCTCTCCCCAATCTCTTTTTTTAACTCCAGAATACCCTGGATGACTGCCTCTTCTGTAACCGCGACATGCTTACGTCTGCCTTTCTCATCGACCATGTCCGCCTGTTTGATCTGATGCAGCCATGACTCTGCGATAATCACCATCTTTGGATGTGCACGTCGGATATAGGCAAGATCTCTTTGCAGGGCACGCAGGGAGAGTTTTACATAATGAGGCTGGGAAGCATTGACAAAACCGGGCAGGTAGAGACATGAAAAGCACTCAGACACATAAAGTATATGTCCGCTTCCTTTTGTCAAGACCTTATAAAGCCCCTCTGCATATTGCTGTGCATGGGAGTCTCCCATCAAAATAATATCTGCCTGCTTGCTGCCTCTGGGATACTTCCCGATATACCCTGCACCTCCATAAAACCTTATATGATAATCGGCTGCATTCCCGGCATGTTCAAAAACTGCTGTTTTGGGAACACGCCATGTCCATCCGTTATACTGTTTCATGTGAATACCTGCTGCACTCATCAATATGGTCGCAGTAAGAAACCCGTACTTCCATTTCGGTGCAGTGATCTCATACTGACGTTTCCTAAACGGTTGTTCAATATAGCGATAACTCAGTACCGCAAACAGCAGCGAAAGTAACAAGATCACGACTTTTGCTGACGTACCCGGCGTCCCCTCAAGGTATGTCCAAAACACGATCAACGGCCAGTGTATCAGATAGAGAGAATAACTGACAAGACCTATTCCTACCATCACTTTATTGGCAAGAAACATACGAAAGCGGCTCCTTGAACCGCTATAGATAACAAATGCGGCACCAAAAGTAGGAACAAGCCCATAGAATGAAGGGAAAACCAATCTGTCACTAAATCGCATGACGGCATAGAAGATCATCACCAAACCTGCGGCAAAGAGTATATCAGCCAGCCATTGCGGCGTTTTTAATGATATCAGCCAGACAAGAACAGCGCCAACTGCAAATTCAAAAATGCGAAATGGCAGCAAAAAAAAGATTGTTGCTCGCCCGTCTGAAATATAGGATGCTGCTGAGGGGAAATAGTGCTCAAGCATTTCAACCGACCCATCTGCGAACACAACATTGAGCCATAGACTCGCTATGGCAAGTAGAACCAACAATACCGGAGCGATCCACTCTCTTCTAAGCTTGAGGGACAACAGCAGCAGCCATGGCCAGAAGAGATAGAACTGCTCTTCTACAGAAAGTGACCATGTATGCAAAAAAGGTTTTAGCTTTGCCGTAATGTCAAAATAGTCCGATTCTACCCAAAAATAGATATTGGAAACACTAAACAGTGCCGAAACCAGTGCTCCGCCAATCCGACTGAGATGCGTAGGGGAAAAAACCAAAACGGCAAATACAATAGTGACCAAAAGTGTCACAAACAGTGCGGGGAAGAGTCTTCGTATCCTGCGCAGATAAAAGTTTTTCACATTCCACCTGCCAGTCTCTATGATCTCCTTGCGTATCAATGCTGTAATAAGAAAACCACTGATCACAAAAAAAACATCTACACCGACAAATCCCCCGGGAAATGCTGTATATCCAAGATGGAACA
>JALTYW010000014.1 GCA_027046415.1 Sulfurovum sp. | reverse complement strand
TTTTTTGCCTGCTTAGGCAGCCCTTTGATATAGACAGACTTGCCGTCAGCGGCCTGTTTGCTTGAATTTCTGCGCAAGAAAATACCAAACACACCCAGAAAGTCACGTGTGGTTGCAGAGCAGTCACGGCAACCGTAGCCTCCGCCCCATCCATACGGCTCACCGTAAAACTCTTTTGCTATCTTCGCTGCATTTCGTGCAGTAAACGGCAGCGGTTTTCTGGCAATAAGTCCTTTTTCGACAACCCGTACTTTTTTCAGTCTCACCTGTCCATTCACTGTCCTTCCTGCACAAAGATACCGCACACCGTCTTTGGCAAAAGGGAAGAGGGTACCCAGTTTCACGAGGCTTATCGCTTTGCCCCGCTCATTGTAGATACGCAGATTGTCTTTGATCGTCATGGCATACTTTCCGTTCTCAAATGCTTTCATGAACTTTTTGTCTACAAATGCTATATCTTTTACCCTGACCCATCCAAAAGAGTAGGATGCCCGGACAAATGCCCACTTGCCGTCTTTTGAAAAGTGCGACACATACAGCGGTATATTCATATGCAGTGCCGAGTTTTGATTGTAGTTAAACGGAAACCCTTCGCCTACACGTCGTGGATCAAGATAAAAAGCCTGTGTTGTTGGCAGTGCACGGACATTGGCACGTTCGGTGGTAATGGCATAGTAGCGTTTGCTGTCTTTTGCTTTGTAGTTGGCATTGGCTATCCACCGTTTATAAACGGAAGCGGGGATCTTTTTGCCGCGTTCTGTGTAGATAGTGTTTTTGGTCACAAAACGTATCTCCCACCCAAAATCTTTGGCAGGAATGTCAAGCTTTTTAAGCCGCCACGGTTTGAAGTATTTTTGGTTGAACAGTTTATCTGCACGTTTCTGTTTCCATTTTGGCCACGGCTTGATCTGCTTGGCATAATAGGCGGGATTTTGCGGGATTTTCCACATATCCGCCACCTTTCCTTTAGGCATATGGTCTATGCGGCTTTGCATACGCTTGCCTGGTTTGAGGGTATAATCTGCATAAAGAGGCACAAGGAGTACTAAACAGGTGAGAAAAAGAATATATCGTTTTAACATATGGGATGTCCCTCTTTTTTTCTCACAATGTTAGTACATATTGGTTAACCATTGGTGTATTGGTTTAATAATTTCTTTTATCTGTATAATCAATAAAGTACATAACTTTAATTTATGGTCTGATATAATGTTTCCATGAGAAGTGAGGGAAGCATGAAATCATGAAATGGTATAACAGTGTCAAGGTTAAGATGATAGGGTTCTTCCTGTTTATCTCTATTGTCTTTCTTATCAGCATTGTAACTGCCTTTTTCATGATGAGAGAGAACAACCTTCTTCAAAATGCCTCCAAAGAGGTAGCACTCATTACCTCCGATATTCTTCAGGATATCCGAAGCAAGCAGGTACGTGCCGAAGAGACGGTTCTAACCCTCGCTTCTGTAAGCAGTGTCCTTCAGCACCGTATCCTCTCACGAGAGCATATTGTTACAGCCATACTCGACAGCCATAAAAAGAACAGTCTCGATGTTATCAGCGGCGGCATCTGGTTCGAACCTGACCTGCCTGGAGCAGACACCAAAGAACCTCTGCTTTTTTTCCAGAAAACCCAAAAAGGACGCTTTGGGCGTGTAGAAAAATATCCTGCAAATTTTCGGGAAATGGCATTTTATACACTCGCCAAAACACTTTCAAAAGGTGAGACTGCATGGACAGAGGTCTATACCGACCCTGCAACACATGTTGATATGATCACCGTAGTTTCGCCTGTTTACAATGCCAACACATTCATAGGTGCAGCAAGTATCGATATCGCTATTAAAAAAAGTGTCCAGCAGAACATTAGCAGACATATGGAAAATGCGGGTGAAAGCTATCTGATGATGCTCGATAGAAAAGGAAACTTTATCATCAAATCTGACCATCTCAATACATTTGCTGATGAAGCCAATATTTTTCATATACACAACAGTTCGTTCAAAAGGGTGATGGAGTACATCAAACCTGTCTTGGAAAAGGGAACTGACAAATCACGATGTTACAGCGGCAGTTCACCGGGAAATGTACCTACGATCACCTATATACCCTCTGTAGCGGCTTCAACATCTATTAACGGTGATCCGGTCGTACTCAAAGAGAGCATCTGCTTGATCGAAGATGATCCGGTTCTCCATTCAGCCAGTATTCTTGCCATCTATCACTTCCCTAAAACCCAGTGGAACATCGTGGTAGGCATATCAAAGAACCAGGTGCTGGCACACTATGACACCATCTTCTACAGGGTACTGTCCATCATCGTTCTGTTAACAATATTTGCTACGATACTGGGCTACTTTATCCTGCGTCACATATTTGTAAAACCTATTGAGCATATCAACCGACAGTTGCAGCAAGCGATCGCAGAAAATGCAGAAACATCGCTGCTGACATGTATGGACAAGGGTGAGATCGGTATGCTTGTCGATAACCTCAATCAGCGTACTGTCAACCTCATTCAGTCAAAAGAGCGGGAGAACAAAGAACACCAACTGCGGCTCGCACACGAAGAGACGATGATACAGCAGTCGAAAATGGCTGTCATGGGGGAGATGATGGATTCTGTCGCCCATCAGTGGAAACAGCCGCTTAATGCATTGACACTCTACAGCGAACTGATCCGAAACGACTTTGAAGAGGGGAATGTCGATCAGGCTTATATCGAAAAGTTCAGAAAAGATATCCAGCTTCAGATAGACCACATGGTCAATACGCTCGATGAGTTCCGCTCCTTTTTCCGTCCGGACAAAGAGAAACAGTCATTCAAGCTGATCGATGTGGTCAACTCAGCACTCTTCCTTGCCAAAGACGACATCCTCAAACACCATATTCTTGTCAAGATAGAACAGCAAGATGAGATAGTCATTGACGGCTACCCGAACGAATTCAAACACCTTATCCTCAATATTATCAACAACGCTAAAGATGCCTTTATCGACAATGATGTTAAACAGAGACTGATCCGTATCTCTCTGATCTCATCGGAAGAGGGAAAACGGATGGAGATCTGCGACAACGCAGGTGGCATCCCCGAGACAGTGATAGACAAACTCTTTGAGGCCAACGTCACTACCAAAGAAGAGGGAAAAGGTACGGGTATCGGACTCTATATGAGCCGTCGTATTGCCCAAAAACACCATGCACAGCTACAGGCTGAAAACCGTGATGGGGGTGCCTGCTTTATAGTCTATTTCGACTGCGATATACAGGAAAATCAGGAAGCTGATGATCTTCCCGCCAAATAACCACTTGAAAATGACCACTGTAGATTATAGCCGCCGCAGGGTCCGTCGAGGTTGACCACCTCTCCGCAAAAGTAAAGTCCCTTGAGCCTTCTGCTTTCCATCGTGTATGGGTCTATCTCTTTGAGATGCACACCGCCTCGTGTGATCATTGCCATTTTAAAGCCGTCATGTCCATTGACCGTAAGCGGTGTCCAGACGAGCATTTTGAAAAGTTTGTCTCTCGCCTCTCCTTCCTGTTTTGCGAGAGTTTTATCCGGGTCGGTACCTGCGAGCATGCAGAGCTGACGGCTCAAAGACTCAGGAAGCAGGGTAGTCATGATCTCCAGCAAGCTACTTTCCGGATGAGCGCTCACTTGTTTTTTAAAGTGTGTACGCAACTGTTCTTCATTCATCCCTTTGGTAAAGTTGGCAAGCAGTGGTACCTCCTCGAACTTTGAGAGCAGCGGTGTGATCTCACGGGAGAAATCAAGCACCACCGGACCGCGTATCCCCTCTTTGGTGAAGATGTGATCCCCTTTGGCATGAAGTTTTTTATATTTTTTCATATTAACACGCAGCTCCACCTTTGCAATGGTATCGGCACGACAGTGTGCTACCCACGTCTCCTTGAGTTTCAGCGGCATCATGGCAGGGTAGAGCGGTGTGACCTTGTGTCCTGTCGCTTTGGCGATCTCGTAGCCATCTCCCTCGGCACCCAGCATCGGATACCCCTTGCCGCCTGTGGCAATGATAACCGATGCAGCCAAATAGCTTCTCTTCTCTGTCTTGACACCAATGACTTCTATACCGTCATGTTCCAGTGTAAGCACTTTCTCACCACACATAACCTCGATGCCCAGTCTGGTCATCTCATCTGCCATTGCGTTGATGATGGTCTGGGAGCTGTGTGTTACAGGAAAAACACGGTAGCCGTCAGGTGCGTGACTCCTGACCCCTATCTCTTCAAAGAAAGTTCTCAATGCGGTATGGTCAAATGCTTCAAGAGCGGGCATCATAAACTTTCCGTCACGTCCAAAACGCTCCATGAAGGTTTCGTTGTCAAGTGTATTGGTGAGGTTGCAGCGTCCACCGCCTGTGGCTTTGAGCTTTGCACCTATTTTGGAGAGCTTCTCAAGCAGCAGTATTTTCTTTCCGGCTCTTGCTGCGGTTATGGCAGCCATCATCCCCGCAGCACCCGAACCGACCACAATAAGGTCATATTTTTTTGGCATCACTCTGTCGTCCTTTATTGCCGTAATCATACCAAAAATATGTTGCACTGTTAATGTATGGTTAGTCTTGAGAGCATATACTTCCCCTAATCCTCTCCACCCGATAATGTTTTCCTCCTCCCTTTCAAAAACATTTTCTTCCTTAACTTTGGGCGGAGAGGGGTTTTATCCAACTCTCGCTATAATGCACTCAAATTTTCCGACCGCTGAAGGTAACATGAATATTCAAAAAGCATTCTCTCTCAATGCAGCAGCATATGAGCAGGTCAATATCATCCAAAAACGTGTTGTTGATGAACTCCTTTCTCATGTAGACGACACACCAGAGTGCATGCTTGACATTGGTTGCGGAAGCGGAGGGGTGTACCGTGCACTGGGATGGTCTCCTGCATGTTTTGTCGGTATGGACTTTGCCGACGGGATGCTTGCACGCCATCCCCAAGCTGACAACGTGACCCTGTTGAAACGCGACTTCAACACACAAGATGCCTTTAAAGACCTTGATGCTTTTGCTTTTGAGCGCATCATCTCCGCATCAGCACTCCAATGGGCGGACGATCTAGATGGTGTCCTTGCCAACATTGCTGCACTCAAAGCCCCTGTTTCCCTAGCGATTTTTACTGCCAACACCTTCAAAACCCTCTACCAAACTGCCAGCCTCCCACCACTGCTGCGCAGCAAAGAAGAGACCGTAAGACTGCTTGAAAAACATTTTCAGGGCAACATAGAAGTGTTGGAGTATACACTTACCTTTAGTTCTGTCAGAGAGATGTTCCGCTACATGAAACAAAGCGGCGTAGGGGCAGGGCGCAACGTGTTAGGATACAAAGCCATGAAACAGCTCATGCAAACCTACCCGCTGGAGTATCTGGAGTATGAGATCGTGCTTCTTCACGAAAAGCAGCCAAGATGACATTTACCAACGACCCCCTACAAACCATCCTTACAGATCTTGAAGATGCATTGCAGAGCAAGCAGTACATCTCTTTTGAAGCACTCAATCCCGACCTGCACCGTGGAGTTTACGCCGGTACGCTTGTCGAAGCGGAGGGGAGGGTGTACCGCTACCGCAGTCTGCGTGCGTGGGATGAGCTGGCACAACTGCTTGGCTGCCGCATGCTGACCCCGGAGCGTGTAGCCGGTACACCACACATCAGGATAACATTTGAGAAGATAAGCAAAAATGCATCATTTCATGATGCACCTGTGCTGGAGAAAGAAGAGAAGTACGGCACCAATTCACCCTTTGCCCAGATACACAAGATGGAAGAACCGGACTTTTTCTACTACTTCCGTCAGGCACTGCACAATGTCACTCTCCCACGCAGAAAGCGCATCCTTGACCTTGGCATCAACCGTGCAGATGAGTTTGAGGTGATCCGAAACATGATTGATACTAAACAATATCAATCTATGGAACTTGTAGGCATAGACCACTCCAAAAGTGCCATAGAGGCTGCACAAGCAGCCTTTCCTGAACCAAACGCCCATTTCTACACCCACGACATCAACGATCTTGCCGCTCTAAACCTTGGACGCTTCGACCTTCTTATCTCCATCGGAACCCTCCAAAGCCCTGGCATCGCCTTTAAACCGCTGCTGATGGAACTGGTACAAAACCACCTAAACAAAGAGAGCGCCCTTATCCTCGGCTTTCCCAACGCAAGATGGCAGGACGGTGAACTCGTCTACGGTGCCAAAGCCCCCAACTACACCATGAGCGAAATGAGCCTAGTACTCAACGACCTCATGTTCGCCAAACGCTACTTGCAGCAAAAACGCTACCGCGTGACCGTGACGGGAAGAGGGTATCTTTTTTTAACGGCGACGAAGATAGGGGTGGATAGGGAGTAGGTTTTAGGGAGTAGGGAGTAAGTAGCAATCCTGTTCTGACTCGCTCTCATTATCATGCTCCTGCGTGGTTATGCATATATCAGTGTTTAGTATGTGATCTCACGCCATCATATCCAACGGGCTCATGACTTTTGCCTTGTTCATCTCTGCGACTACATGCGTGTAGACCATCGTCGTTTCCACCGATTTGTGACCGAGCAACTCCTGAATACTCCGCAGATCAATGCCGCTTTGCAGCAGATGGGTAGCGTAGGAGTGTCGGAAGATGTGGGAGGTGACGCGTTTGTGTACTCCGGCTTTTTGTGCGGCTTGTTTAATGTTCCTACCGAAGGTTTTTTCATGGATGTGATGCCGCCTTATGATGCCTGTTCTTGGATCTTTGGAGACATTACGCATGGGGAATAAAAA
>JALTYW010000013.1 GCA_027046415.1 Sulfurovum sp. | reverse complement strand
ATGAACGTGACGGTACCAAAGAGAAGTACCACTTTGAAGGGGGTATCAAGCAGTTTGTTGAAGATATGAACACCAAAAACCCCATCTCCAATGCACAGTTCTTCCAAGGCAAAGCCGATGATATCGAGATCGATATCGCACTGATGTACAATGACTCCGACAGCGAAAAGACCCTCTCCTTTGTCAACAACATCAAAACACCCGAAGGCGGTACGCATGAAGCGGGCTTCAGAGCTGGGCTTACCCGCTCCCTCTCAAGCTACATCTCCAAAAACGCCAATGCCAAAGAGAAAAACACCAAGATCACAGGAGATGACTGTAAAGAGGGGCTTGTCGCCATCGTCTCCGTACGTGTACCCGAACCGCAGTTTGAAGGACAGACCAAAGGAAAACTAGGCTCATCCTACGTACGTCCATTGGTACAGAAGTTCTTTACCGAGCAGTTTAATAAATATCTCGAAGAGAACCCCATCGAAGCCAAAGCAATCATGGCACAGGTGCTGCTGGCTGCCAAAGGGCGTGATGCCGCCAAGCGTGCACGTGACCTTGTCAAGCGCAAGGACTCTATGAATGTGGGAACACTGCCGGGCAAACTGGCAGACTGCCAAAACAAAGATCCTGAGATCTCAGAGATCTACCTCGTCGAGGGTGACTCTGCGGGTGGTTCGGCAAAACAGGGACGTGACCGTGTCTTCCAGGCGATCTTGCCGCTCAAAGGTAAGATCCTCAACGTCGAAAAAGCACGTCTTGACAAGATTCTCAAAAGTGATGAAATCAAAAACATGATCACGGCACTGGGATGTGGTATCGGTGATGAGTTTGATGAAACCAAACTGCGCTACCACAAGATCATCATTATGACCGATGCCGATGTTGATGGAAGCCACATTCAGACACTCTTGATGACCTTCTTTTTCCGCTTCCTGCGACCAATCATTGAAAAAGGATACCTCTACCTTGCACAGCCGCCGCTCTACCGCTACAAAAAAGGGAAAAATGAAACCTACCTCAAAGATGACAAAGCACTCAATGACTTCCTTATTGAGAACGGTATTGATGTCATTGAGAGTGAAACCATGGGACGCAACGATCTGATCGATCTCTTCAAGCTGGTCGCCTACTACCGTATGACACTTAAAGAGATCGAAAAACGTTTTGCACTGGTTGAAGTACTGCGCTACATGATCGAAAATCCCGATGTGGTGGGTACAGACAACAAAACCCTTGCAACAACACTTGAAAAATATATCGCCGAGCTGGGGTACAACATCCTCAACAAGACAGTCACAGAAGAGAAACTACACTACTATGTACAGACCAATGACGGACTTGAAGAGCTGATCATTGACAATATCCTCTTTACTAATCCGCACTACAACGAGGCGATCCATATCCACCAAAAGATCAAAGAGCACATCACCGATGAGTTCAAAGATAAGGATCTCCTCGAACTCTTTAACCAAGTCGAAGCCAATGCTAAAAAAGGTGCCTATATCCAGCGCTACAAAGGGCTTGGTGAGATGAACCCGGAGCAGCTTTGGGAGACGACCATGACACCGGAAAACCGAAGCCTGCTGCAGGTTAAGATAGCCGATCTTGATGAAGCCAGCGATACCTTTACCCTCTTTATGGGTGACGAGGTAGAACCGCGCCGTAACTACATCGAACAGCATGCCAAAGATGTCAAACACCTGGATGTCTAATGCTGCTGTCTGAACTGGAAGAGAGAGAACGCCGATTTAAGCTCGCACTTAGGGCGGGGGTTCCCATTGTTCTTCTTGTCTCACTTGTTTTCTACAGTACGTTTATACGCAATGAAGATCTAAGCTTCAACCTTGAAACCGCCATCCTTTTTGGCAGTCTTGTTTTCATTACCGTTTACTTTATCTATTTTCTAATGGAACTCAGTGTCAAAGAGAGTCTGGTAGACCAGACAACACAGGGATTCAACCAGCGTGCATTTGTACAGAAGCTCAAAGAGTACCATCCCGAGACACTTGCATTGCTGATCGTAAACAACCTTTCTACCATCAATGAAAACTACAGTACACAGCATGTCGACAAACTTCTATTCAGTATTATTCATGCATTGGATACGGAGCTGATAAACAATGGTATGAAGAAAGCATTGATTGCAAGGCGATACGGTGCGGAGTTTCTCATTGCTATCGACACACAGAATGCTGCACTTGAATCCATCTTTAAATCATTTGTAGACAAATATCGTACCATTAACAATATCGACATCGATTATGCTTTTGCAATCATTACCAACATCGGAGACGATCTGGAGCAGGATATCGTACGACTAAAAGACATCATCAATGTGCAACATAAAACAGATGTCGTACAGGACTCCAAGAAGCTTTCCGAAACCGAGAAGGAAGTACTTACAGCACTGCATCAAAAACAGTTCTCTCTGCTTTTCAGACCACTGCAGAATACCCGTACTGGGAAGATAGACATATATGAAATTTCAGTTCGGCTTCGTTCCGACAGCATGGGAGAAATTCTTCCAAAAGTCTTTCTACCCATTATCAATCGTCTGGGAGAGGGACGTAACTATGATATAGCTCTCTTTGAATATATTCTGAACTTGCTGCCCCTGATGGATCAGCATATCTGCTTTTCATTCAATCTTTCCCCATTCTCTTTGCGTGATCGTGATTTCCAAAAAACATTCTTCAAACTGCTAGAAGAGAGCAATCTGGATCCATCACGTATTATCATAGAGCTCTATGAACGAAAAACACACCACGATCTGAGTGGTTATCTCGAAACCTTAAAACGGTTTCGCTCAAAGGGAGTACGCATTGCCATAGACAATTTCGGCTCCTCAAATGCCTCCATGGAATACATGAAACATTTCCATTTTGATATCGTACAGTTTGACCGTGACTATGTTGTTAGACTTGATGATAGCAACAATACAGCCATGCTCCGTTCCCTTGTACAGATGGCAAATGCACTTAACATTATCACTGTAGCAAAATGGGTCGATAAACCGGAACAAAAAGAGAAACTTACCAAAATGGGAATCCATTATCTGCAAGGGTTCGGCATCGCTAAAGCACTGAAAGAAGATGTCCTCATTCAAAAATACAACTAAAGGATTATGATGAAATACGGAGAAAAAGAGATACGCGAATTTGACATTCACGCAGAAGAGAACTTTTGGCCCAATGAACATGAGAAAAACTACACTATCAACATTGAACTTCCCGAATTTATGTGTCTCTGCCCAAGATCAGGCTACCCAGACTTTGCAAAACTGACACTCAGCTATGTACCCGACAAAACCGTCATCGAGCTCAAGGCACTCAAGCTCTATATCAACTCCTTTATGTTTCGTTATATTTCACACGAAAATTCTGCAAATGAGATATTCGATACCCTCTACAGCAAACTCAAACCAAAATCCATGAAACTCACAGCAGACTTCAACCCAAGAGGCAATGTCCATACTGTCATTGAGATAGACTCGGAAACAATGTAAAATCTGTCAATATGACATCTAAATACCCATAGCTGCCCAAGGCATGCTATGATACGGCATTCTTACCATAAAGGAGTGCCATGATTGTTTTTCATGATGTCATGCAGCGTGTACGGCTTATACTCACGCAACAGACACAGCAACACAAAATAAAAGACCGCGATATCGCACTGGCTTTGGGACTTGATCCACAATATTTCGCTGTGATCAAACGACGCAACAAAATTCCCTATGAAGCACTTGCCCACTTCTGCTATCAAAACCGCATTAGTCTGAATTGGCTTCTCTTTGCCCAAAATCCACGTCATTTGACCTCAACATAATTTATAGCTATAATAAAGCGTAAATTTAATTAAAAAGGAAGAAGTATGAGTAAACTTGATGAAAAGATCGCACTGTATACCAAAGCATCCAATGATCTGGGACTGGGACTCGATGAGGCATTTATTGCCGCTGTAACCAAGGGGCTTGGACCTTCTATTCACAATAAAGATGCAGAAACTGTTTCCTGTTCTGACAAAGGTGAGCTGGAAACAGTGAAAAAGAACTTCCTAATCAAAAAACTGGGACTGGAAGATTCTGGAAAACTTGATGATGCTATCAAAGCCGTCTGCGAGAAGATGGGCACATCAAACCGCAACAAGTACAGAGCACTCTTTTACGCTCTGCTTGCCAAAGAGTTCGGCAAAGAGTCTGTTTACGCATAACACCTATGCTTTAATGAAGAGCACATAACGCTGCTCTTCATCATTCTTCCCAAACCCTACAACTTCCATATTGCTGTACTGCACATTGACATCTACCTTAACCTCATACATCATCACATTCATATCGGCTATCAGAAGCGGCGGAATCACCTCACCTACCGTAATCTCATGTTTGCTGTCATCAATACTGAACACCAATGCCCTTCTTGTCTCATCAAGCTGAAACGATGTCAGTTTCGCTTCACCTGCATAGAGAAGTCTGGCAGGATCGTTTGGATCCTCTTTTAAAAGCCCAGCTGTAAGAACATAGTCTTCCGCATTGCCAATGGATTCACGAATATCCTCAATGAGATCAATCACAACTTTCATAACACGGTTTCCTTTGGTTTTTATGGTGATATTGTATCAGAATATTTTAGAGTTAAGGGCTAAGTGTTAAGGTTTAAGAAGGTGGTTATATGTGTTGCGTTTGCAGATTTTGGTAAAAGAGCTTACTGACACCATCATTCAAAGATACAGGTGAATGAATAAAAATTTCGCAGTAGTTTGCTGTAGATTTAAAGGTTTTGTCGAAGGAGCGTACGTCCCAGTACGTGACTGAGACACTCCTTCAAAGATGCAGTGAAATACTGCGAAAGATTAGCTGTTACGCTTTTCTATGATTTCTTTCGCCACATTCTGAGGCACTTCCTCATAGTGGTCAAATTCCATCGCATATGTCGCACGTCCCTGAGTCATAGAACGCAGGTCTGTAGAGTAACCGAACATTTCTGAAAGCGGTACAAAAGCGTTAACAATTTTGTTACCCGCTCTGTCATCCATACCGGAAACGTTACCACGTCTTTTGGAGATATCACCGATAACATCCCCCATGAACTCTTCAGGTACTTCTACTTCGACTTTCATCATTGGTTCAAGGATCACTGGGTTTGCCTCTTTGGCACCTTCACGGAATCCCATAGAACCAGCCAGTTTAAATGCCATTTCAGAGGAGTCGACATCGTGGTAAGAACCATCATAAAGCGTTACTTTGACATCTTCTACAGGATACCCTGCCTGAATACCTCTTTGCATCGCTTCCTGGATACCTTTATCAACCGGTCCGATGAACTCTTTAGGAATAACCCCACCTTTGATCTCATCAACAAACTCATATCCGCTACCTGGCTCAAGCGGCTCGATTTTGAGGAATACATGACCGTACTGTCCACGACCACCTGACTGTTTTGCATACTTGTACTCTTTGTTGACAGTGCTTCTAATGGTTTCACGGTATGCAACCTGTGGTGCACCAACTTCCGCTTCAACTTTAAATTCACGCTTCATACGGTCAACAATGATCTCGAGGTGAAGCTCACCCATACCGGAGATAATGGTTTGTCCAGACTCTTCATCTGTTGAAACACGGAAAGATGGATCTTCTGCAGCAAGCTTACCAAGTGCAATACCCATTTTTTCCTGGTCTGCTTTGGTTTTAGGCTCAACCGCAACAGAGATAACAGGATCCGGGAAGTCCATTCTTTCAAGTACCACTTTGTCTTTTTCAGAACAGAGTGTATCACCTGTCGTAGTACTTTTCAGTCCAACAACCGCACCAATCTCACCGGCATAGATCTCTTTAACCTCTTCACGTTTGATCGCGTGCATTTTCATAATACGACCAACACGCTCTTTTTTACCCTTTGTAGAGTTGAGCACGTAAGAGCCTGATTCGAGTGAACCACGGTATACACGGATAAAGGTCAGCTGTCCTACAAATGGGTCAGTCATAATTTTGAATGCCAGAGAAGCAAACTCACCGTCGTCAGTAGACTCAACAACGACTTCTGTATCTGGATCATCCATCAGTGTACCTCTAATCGCCGGTACTTCTGTTGGTGCAGGCAGGAAGTCAACAACCGCATCAAGCAGTGTTTGAACACCCTTGTTCTTGAACGCTGTACCACAAGTCATAGGAACGATTTCCATATTGATCGTTGCCTCTTTGATACCATTCATGATCTCTTCATTGGTCAGCTCTTCGCCTTCCATGTACTTTTCCATCAGTGCTTCGTTGGCTTCGCAAGAAGAGATCTCTTCGATCATCTTCTCTCTGTACTCTTCAGCTTGATCACGAAGTTCATCACGGATCTCCTGCTCATGGTATGCTGAACCCATTGCCGCTTCAGCATCCCATACGATCTCTTTCATTTTAACGAGATCGATGATCCCTTCGAAGTTGTCTTCTGCACCGATAGGTAGTTGGATAGGCACAGGGTTACCCTTGAGTCTGTCACGAATTTGTCTTTCAACTTCGAAAAAGTCCGCACCGGTTCTGTCCATTTTATTGACAAAAACAATGGATGGTACACCGTAACGGTTACGCTGTCTCCATACAGTCTCTGACTGAGGCTGAACCCCACCAACTGCACAGAATACAGAAACGGCACCGTCAAGAACTCTCATAGAACGCTCAACTTCGATGGTAAAGTCGACGTGGCCCGGAGTGTCGATGATGTTAATCTGCTTGCCTCTCCACTCACAAGTAGTCGCTGCAGAGGTAATGGTAATACCACGCTCCTGCTCCTGCTCCATCCAGTCCATCGTTGCAGCGCCATCGTGCACCTCACCGATCTTGTGCTCAACACCTGTATAGAAGAGGATTCTCTCTGTTGTTGTTGTTTTACCCGCATCGATGTGCGCGGCAATACCGATGTTTCTCAGGTCTTCAAGTTTATGAC
>JALTYW010000012.1 GCA_027046415.1 Sulfurovum sp. | reverse complement strand
GTAGACCTTGAAGTGGTTGCCAAACAGACTGCCGGACTGGCAGGTGCTGATCTTGCCAACATCATCAACGAAGCGGCACTTCTGGCAGGACGACAGAACAAAAAACAGATCGAACAGGAAGATCTGCTTGAAGCCATAGAGCGCTCCTTTGTCGGACTGGAGAAGAAAAACCGCAAGATCAACGAAAAAGAGAAAAAGATCGTTGCCTACCATGAAAGCGGACATGCCCTGATGGCTGAGCTTACCGAAGGTGCCACACGGGTTACAAAAGTCTCCATCATCCCAAGAGGACTTGGTGCACTGGGCTATACCCTGCACCTGCCTGAAGATGAAGAGCGTTTCCTCAAACAAAAGCATGAACTCGTTGCCGAAGTGGATGTACTCCTTGGCGGACGTGCTGCCGAAGAAGTATTTATCGGTGAGATCAGTACCGGTGCAGGCAACGACCTTGACCGTGCCACAGCGATCCTTAAAGACATGATCTCTGTCTACGGAATGACTGATGTTGCAGGGCTGATGGTACTCTCACGCAGCCAAAACTCTTTCCTTGGCGGCGGTGCGGTCAGTACAGACTACAGCGAGAAGATGGCTGAAGAGATGGATGCCTACATCAAACGCACGCTCAATGAGCGCTATGCCTATGTCAAAGAGACACTGACTGCCTACAAAGGTGCCATCGAGGGTATGGCAAAAGAGCTGCTTGATGCAGAGGTGATCGAGGGTACTACTGTAAGAAAGATCATTGAAAACTTCGAACAAGAGCATGGTATGGAGAGCCGGTTGGCGCATAAAGAGGCGATTGCCAAAAACAAAGAAGCCAAAGAGGCAAAGGATGTCTCTCAAAAGCAAACCGAAGAGGAAGCACCTGCTTCACCATCACAGTCTGATGAACGAGGGGATCAGGAGGCATAAATGCGCACCTCCCCCAAACTCATCTACCTGCTGCCGAATCTTTTTACAGCAGGAAGCATCTTCGTCGGTGTTATCAGCATCGTTGAAGCCAGTCAGGGACATTTTGTCAACAGTGCATGGCTTATTCTCCTTGCCCTGCTCTTTGACGGACTTGACGGGCGTGTAGCCCGCCTGACAAACACTACCAGCCAGTTTGGTGTCGAATTCGATTCCCTTGCAGACATTATCTCTTTCGGGATCGCTCCGGCGATGCTGCTCTACTTCTTTGCAGGGCACGATTTTGGGCGCTTTGGCATTCTTGTCTCCGCACTCTATGTGATCTTTGGTGCAATCCGTCTGGCACGCTTTAACATCTCCACTGCCAAAAGTGACCCTAACGTTTTCATAGGACTTCCCATCCCTACCGCTGCTATTTTCACGGCGATGTGGATATTGCTGCTGCAAAAGTATGAACTTGAAGCATACCGCATCATACTGCTCTTTCTCGTACTCGGTATTGCCTTGCTGATGGTCAGCAACTTCCGGTACCCCTCTTTTAAGAAAATACAGCTTGACAAACCATTGGTATTTAAAACCATGATCGTGTTGGTACTGTGCGCCTCACTGCTCTACCTCTTCGCTGCAGAAGGCTTTGCCCTGATCATCTTTGCCTATGTGATCTACGGACCATTACGTGCACTGCACACAATGACAACAAGGAAGATACATTTTAAACGATAATTTTTTTCCTTGCTATTTTTGTTAAATTTGGCTATACTGCTAAAAAATCACAGGAGAAACCCATGAAAACTTTCATACAGCAATATACTATTTTCACACGAAACGCTTCTCTCCTGCTACTACTATCTCTCTGATCACTTTTGATATACCCCTGTTTAAATCTTTTAGTTTCTAATTAACCCCTTTTTAGGTAAAATTAGACAATTTTTACCGTTTGCAACAAGACAAACGGTTTGCACAGATCATAAGGCAAAACAATGAACACAGAAACCATTAAAATTTTTGACACAACATTAAGAGACGGTGAGCAGAGCCCCGGTGCTTCTATGAATACTGAAGAGAAGATACAGATCGCAGCACAGCTTGAGCGGCTGGGTGTGGACATTATCGAGGCAGGGTTCGCTGCGGCAAGCCCCGGCGATTTCGATGCCATCGACAAGATCGCACAGCGCATTACAGGCTCTACAGTCTGTTCACTTGCACGTGCCATTGACGCCGATATTAAAGCTGCCGGAGAGGCGATTGCCAAGGCAAAGCATCAGCGTATCCATACCTTTATCGCCACTAGTCCGATCCATATGGAGCCAAAACTCAAAATGACTCCGGATGAAGTGATCAGACGTGCTGTGCATGCAGTCGAGTATGCCAGAACCTTTGTAGAAGATGTGGAGTTCAGCTGCGAAGATGCTGGACGTTCTGACATCGGCTTTCTTAAAGAGATCAGCGATGCAGTCATCGAAGCAGGAGCTACGACTATCAACCTTCCAGATACCGTCGGTTTCAGACTTCCTTTTGAGATCGGTGCCATGGTCAAGGAGATGAGTGAGTACACCAAAGGCAGAGCGATCATCTCTGTACACAACCACAACGACCTTGGACTTGGGGTCGCCAACTCCCTTGAGGCGGTGATGAATGGTGCAAGGCAGGTAGAGTGTACCATCAACGGATTGGGTGAGAGAGCAGGCAATGCCGCACTTGAGGAGATCGTCATGGCTCTTAAGGTCAGAAGCGATGTCTTTGGCGGGCTTGACACCAACATCAATACCAAAGAGATCTACCCTACCAGCCGTCTTATTGCTACCATTACAGGCATTGAGCCGCAGCCCAACAAGGCGATTGTCGGTAAAAACGCCTTTGCACATGAGAGCGGTATCCACCAAGACGGTGTGCTTAAGCACAAGGAGACCTACGAGATCATCCGCCCGCAGGATATCGGGCTTGACCTCAGTGATACTTTGGTACTTGGCAAACACCCCGGACGTGCCGCGTTCAAAGACAAGTTGGCAAAACTTGGATTTACACTGGATGATGAGGCACTCAACCGTGCCTTTGAGCGTTTCAAGATCCTTGCAGACCGCAAGAAAGATATCTATGATGATGATATCCGTGCACTTGTCACCAACGAGATGACCAAAGCAACACAGGTTTATGAGATCGTCTCACTCCAGTTGATGGATTGCAGCGAGGGAGTTCCCAGTGCCGCAGTCAAGATACGCACCCAAGAGGGCGAAGTGATGGATGCGAGTATCGGTGGTGGTACCATCGATGCAGTATTTAAAGCCATTGACCGCATTACAGGCTATGCTGGAAGGCTTGATGAGTACCGTGTAAAATCGGTCTCGGAAGGCAAAGATGCTTTGGCAAATGTGACCGTCAAAGTCAGCTTCAACGATGAACCTTCCATCATCGGACACGGTCTGCATCTTGATACCATGCTTGCCAGTGCCAGAGCCTACATCGGTGCGCTTAACAGCTATTTGAGCATGGAAGGGAAGTTGAAAGAGAGACCGCACAAAGTAATATTGTAGTTGTTGGTTATTGGTTATTTTGACAGATTTCGCTTTCTATAACCTTATCCCAATACACCAATGACTAATATACCAATACACAAAACATTACATGTATTTTTTCAATACCTCAGGAATCTCAATACTCCCGTCTTCATTCTGATAATTTTCCATAATCGCAATCAGCGTTCTGCCTACAGCCAGTGCCGAACCGTTCAAAGTATGTACCAGCCTGTTCTTCTTGCCGTCTTTGAAACGGATCTTGGCACGACGTGCCTGAAAATCACGAGTATTGGAAATAGAGCTGATCTCACGGTATTTGTTCTGACCGGGCAGCCATACCTCAAGATCAATGGTACGTGCTGCAGAGAAGCCAAGATCTCCGCCGCACAGCTCTACCACACGGTACGGCAGTCCCAGTGCCGTGAGGATATCTGAAGCATTCTGCACCATCATCTCAAAGACCTCATCACTCTTGTCCGGATGGGCGATAGCAACCATCTCCACCTTGTCAAACTGATGCTGACGGATCATCCCACGCGTATCACGCCCTGCACTTCCCGCCTCTTTACGAAAACATGGTGTATAGCCTGTCATCAATACAGGCAGTGCATCCTCAGAGAGTATCTCATTATTGTACATATTGGTCAGCGGAACCTCTGCTGTAGGGATCAGATAGAGGTCTTCTCCCTCAACCTTGAAAAGATCATCCTCAAACTTTGGCAGCTGTCCGGTACCTTGCAGCATCTGTGCATTGTTCATAAAGGGTACACAGAGCTCTTCAAAGCCTTTCTCTCTGTTGGTATCGAGGAAGAAATTGATCAATGCACGCTCAAGTCTTGCCGCATCACCTCGAAGCACAGCGAAACGGCTCTTTGCCAACTTGACACCACGCTCAAAATCGATCCAACCGTTCTTCTCTGCCAGTGCCCAGTGCTCCAGCGGCTCAAAGTCAAAGGATCTTGGCTCCAGCACACGGCGAAGCTCTACATTCTCCTCTTCATCTTTACCTTCCGGCACCTCATTATCAGGGAAGTTCGGAATGGCAAGCGCAAGAGAAAAGAGTGCCTCTTCAGCCTCTCTGGCTCGCTCCTGCAACGGGACCATCGCCTCTTTGTTCGCATCTACTTTGGCTTTGAGTTCGGTAATATCCTTGCCCTCACGCTTATACTGCCCAAAGAGCTTGGACATACTGTTCTGCTCCGCCTTGGCAGCTTCAAGTGCTGCATTGGCAGCCTTAAGCTCCGCAAAGAGGGTTTTCAGTCGTGTCAAGGTATCTGCATCCACCCCTTTTTTTTGCAATCTGGCACTCGCCTCTTCAAAATTGTTCTGTAGGTATTTAAGATCGATCATGGTTGTAACCTGTTGATGAATTTTCTGTGAAATTATAGTGGAAAGTTTAGAAAGAATGGATTAAGAAAAGAGACCGGCAGAAGAATCTGCCGCTTTGAAAAAAGTACCGCTTAATATTCCAGATAAATGGATGAGTTAGATCCATTCCATTTTATGGTACAGGTGCCAATTTCTGTAGCATTTACATCTGCTGTGGTATTGATAACGAGTGAAACACGGCCACCTGCATCTGTATGCAGGTTACTGCTGTTTGACAATGCACACTTATCTTCAGGATCAAGAGAAAAGCTGGAAGGTACAATATCAACATCTATCAAATGTTCTACCCCCCCATCTCCTGTATCGATACCCAAGACCATACTTGTAGTATGTGTCTTTCCATCCTGTGGTACAGTAACCGTTTCGCCTACATACTTGTCCCATCTTAGTGATTCAATAGATGCGATGCCTTTTCGATTTCCAGTGGTATGTGCTCCCAGTACCACCGTATGCCCTGCCAGCTTAGGGTCAAACACGACAGAGAAATTTGTAAATCCCTTTTCGTCAGTTACCCCACTGCTGTTTGCATCAAGAATATGCGCAACGGCAATATCCCTACCCAGAAATCTTTGTGCGTTACCAACAATATATGTAAGACCATCTGTACTTTCAAGATTAAAAGCACGATCAGCAAGTGTCAATGCAGTATCTACTTTCGTGATCTGCCAATCCCCAAGATAGCTTCCGTCTGTTCTGCTCGCAGAAGGGAGTACCATCAGTGTATCTCCTGCCGCTACACCTGTCTGTGAAAAAGGGATGCGGTAGTCACTAAAACTGATCGGCTCTGTAGTAGAGATTGTACCTGTGCCATACTGTACAGCCACTCCACCAATCTTCTTTACACCGTTGATGACGGACATACTCAAAGCAAGCCCGGAGATCGGGTTGTTATTCTGGTCAACCGCATGAACCCGGTAGTGTCCCACCATCCCTTTGTTCTCATCATACTCTGTCGAGACATACACAATAGAGAGGGAGGTACGTATCTGAGACTGTGGCAGGTCACCGGCATTGCTTTTACTGTCACTTCCACACCCTGAAAAGAGCAGCATTGAAGCGGCAAGTACCATTCCATAAATATATTTTCTCTTCATCTATCTATCCCTTTTTAGCTTAAAACAAATAGTTGAAGCCAAAGACAATCGTACCCATACTGTCAAACTCATCTGTCTGGCTCAGTGAATAGCGATAGCTGAGATCCAAGTCTATCTCTGGTGTAATACCAATGACAACACCAGCCTGACCTCCATAGACGATACCCGATACATCCACACCTGTACTTTCATAGTTGGCATACCCGACATTCAAACCGACAAATGGTCTGACACTGACCTCGGTACCACTGTTATAAACAAAGTAGTCAACTGTTACCAGTGCCTTTTCAACATTCTGGTCATCATCGGAACTATCGAAGTAATCGAATGTGAACATCGTTCTCCACTCATCGGTCTGCGCACCAAGGCGTACACCGTACTCAGCTGCTGTACCTTCACGATTGAGTTCATAAAAAGTATCACCTTTAACAGTGGCTGCGCCCACTTCCAAGCCCAGAAACTTTTTATCTCCTGGAGCTGACCCCGCATAAACGCTGCTTCCAAGTGCCATACCAGCCAATAGTGCTACAACTGTTTTCTTCATCATAATTTTACTCCTCGTCCATGTATTTGTTATTGCATAAAAATGCCCGTTCTACAAGTATAACACGCATTTATATTTTTTAATCTTAATAAAGAGGAGAAAATAGATCAAAAGAGATGAAAATATAGGTAAAGTATTACAAAATGTAAGTTTTTCAAGTGATTATTTACTGTTAGTGGTGTCAAGAGAGGGACTTGAAAATCTCTTGAAAGGAAAAACAAACACCCCAAAACATCGTATTTATGGGCAAATGGTCTTTAAAAAGTTCAGAAACTTGTTCTGATATGGGCATATCTTAACGCAGGTTCTATTAGACACCTATTAATTCAAAAGTGAAATCGACAGAGCTATTCATTAACCGCTGAGATACAACTCGAATTCAAAATGAACTAAGTTCAATTTTATGGATGGATAAGTGGGGATAGATTGACTATTCGGAAAGTGTTCAAACCCACTTATCGATGGTAGCTGTATGTAAGTTTTAAAAGGAAAGATAAAATTCACAGAAAATAGGTTTTTATGAACTGTAATTATGTCTGATTTTGAATTCTTACATTTTACCTCTAGACAACTAAGATG
>JALTYW010000011.1 GCA_027046415.1 Sulfurovum sp. | reverse complement strand
GATTGATAAAAAGAACTTCAATTTACACCTCAAAGAGTGTGAGTTCAGGTTCAATCACAGAGGTGAAGATCTCTACAAAATCTTGTTAGAAATCTTCAGGAAAGAGCCTCTAAAGTTATCATGACCCTTTCCTTAAAACTTGATCCAGTATGTATCGATCAGTACAAGATAGAGTACCATAATAGCAATGAAAACATATGCCGGTGCATAGAAAAAGCGTGAGAGTTTTAGTTTGTTGAGCAGCAGTACTGTCAGTACAGCGGCAAAAAAAGCAGCCAGTATTGCTGGCAGTATTGGGGAGAAGTAGACATCTGAAATACTCAGTTCATGCGGAAAAGGGTTACTCATGGGTAAATCCTTTTGGCAGTATTGTGGTGTTTCTATCAAGCATCTTTCCCCAGTCGGTACGTGCTTTCATGCGTGCTACGGTCTCTTTGCTGAAATAGCGTTTGCCTCTGCTGATCTGCCAGCCTCCGCCGAGTGCTTTGTAGAGTGCCACGGCATTGAGTGCGACGTTGCCCTTGATGGTGGCATAGCGGTCTTGTGTACTGGTGAGCTTTTCAACCGTAGTCAGCAGCCGTTGGTAGCTTACAAGACCGTCATTGTACTGGGTAACGGAGAGGTTGAAGGCACGCAGTGTCGCTGCAACTGCTTTTTTGTTCTCCTTTTGCTGCTTGAGGGTCAGTACATACCCCTCAAGTGCGTTAGAGACCTCTGCCACGGCACTTAGCACGGTTTTGTTGTAGTTGACAAGGCTCTCTTCGAAGATGGCATCTTTGAGGCGTATCTGGTTTTTGATCTGTCCGTAGTTGAGAATATTCCACGAAAACGACGGCCCGATGGTGATGCCAAGCGGGTTGTTTCCGCTCAGCCAACTGCCGTACTGGTTGGTATTGTGGTAGCCGATCGATCCAAAAATGGAGAAGCTTGGATAAAGGTCAGCCATGCTTGCACCCAGTTTTGCCGCATTGGCATGGACAAGATATTCGGCAGCTTTGAGATCAGGGCGTTGTGTGATGAGGTTGGCGTCGATTCGGTAGTTAGGGTTGAGATTCGCTTTGGGCACCATGTTGACATCGACCAGCCCTTTAAGACCCTCGTTGAGCTGAATCACTCCTTTGTGCATAGCGATAAAACGGTTGGCATTGGTGTAGTTGCGGCTGTTACCACGCTGCAGTATACGTTCGACTTTGGATGCATCCATACCAAGCAGCAGTGCCAGTGCATTGCGTGCTTTGGCTTTGTTGAGTTCCACAGCGGGAATACTGGTCCGGGTAGTGTAGAGTTGGGTACGTGCCTGTTGAACATCGAGTTCGGAGACATTGCCGGAGTTGAACTGCACCTCCGTCATCTTTGTAACACGCTCCTGGATAATGACGTTTCGTTTTGCATAGGCAAGACGCTCCTGTGCGGTACGGTAGTTGATGTAATTGCGTGCTACTTCTGCAATGACGGAGACCATGACGTTATCGTAGGTAGCAACACTCGCATAGACTCCCGCCTTGCCCGCTTCGATACCCCGGGCATATTTTCCCCAAAGGTCAAGCTCCCAGCCCATATCGAAACTCACATCGGCAGTGGCAACATCGCCAAGCCCGGTGTGTGTGGAGGATGCTTTCGCATTGATCTTCTGTGACTGCGGAAAGGCAAGTCCTTCGGAAATGCCAAGAGCAGCACGTGCTTGAGCAATGCGAAGTCCCGCACTTTTAATGTCGAGGTTTTGTGCGTACGCCTTTTGAACAAGGTCGTTGAGCACAGGATCGTTGAAGGTGCGCCACCAGCGTACTACGGGGCTTTTTGCTGCTGTGTGCTTTTTCCATTTTTTGGGAACCGGAGGATTCTCTACACCTCTAAAGTCAGGACCGAGTTTGGCACAGCCGCCAAGTATCAGGGTCACTGCGGTAATAGAGAAGAGTGAACGTAAAAGGGGTCTTTTCATTAAAATCTGCTCTCTTTGAGTGAATTTATGTTTAGATGTGCGATTTTGGTCTCCAGTGCAAAAAATGTGTGCCAGATATGCCGGTAGAGTGATATGGTTTCATAAAAGGAGATTATTGCTTCGTTATCGTAGTGGGCAAGACTCTCCTGCTCAAAAAAGCTTGACAACTCCTTTTCAAACATCTCTGTTGCTCTTTGTAGATCTGAGGCTGCTTTTTGAAAGGTGTCATGCAAAAGCCCCTCAAGCGCTTGAACAAGGGCAGAGCTGTGTTTTTCATATAGATATGACTGCAGCAGGGGATTCTCTTTGTGCAGATCGATGGTATGGGTATGTATCAGCAGTAGTGTTGCAAAACGTTCACAGTTGCGGACATAGGAGAGCAATGCCTCTTTCTCTATATCGTTAAAGTATCCTGTATCTATCTGCCCCGCCCAGAGTCGCATCTTTTCCACCGTGTTTAGTAGGTAGTGTTTGTTGTAGCGTGCTGCGATTGTCTGCCAGAAACGTTCTTTGCCTTTGAATAGTGCAAAATGGTATTGTGTCAATTGGAGAGACTGGCGGATGAAACGTTCATTCAGCAGGAGAAACAGACGTTCGGGTTTGGTTGAAAAAGGCATATAGTAGAAGAGCAGCAGAAGTGCGAGAAAAGCGTAGAACATTGTTAAAACCAAAAGGAAGATGTCAAAAGCGTAGTACATCTGGTTGGCAATGTTCATTGTTACAAGACCCAGCAGAAAAAAGATAGAGACTTGAGTTGGCAGAAAGTAGAACCCAATGAATCCGTAAACAAAAAGAAAAAGTGCAAGTTCGGTGGCGTGACTAAGATGGGGCAATACACCTACATAGGCAGCAGCTGCAAAGAGAAAAGAGAGAGTAAAGATGATAATGAGCAATGATGGTTTAACAGGTGTAAAAGCGGTAATAATGCTTAGCCCTGTTGCCAGTACAACGATCATAAAACCGCCGGGAGGGTTGAATAAAATCCAACATGCAACCGCTGTCCAGAAGATAAGAAAAGTGATGATTGAAGCTTTGAGATGTTCAGGATCGAGCAGATCGAAGGCATGTGATTTGACAGGTATGTCATTGGAAAAATGTGTAGGCTCCGGACGGTGCAGGGCATTGAGTTTGTTTGCAATGTGTGAAAGCAATGCATGCAACTTCTTTGTCTCCAGAGCAAGACTTCCAAGCGTAGCACGCTGCAACTGCGTGAGATCTTTTGCCGCTTCAAAATTGACAGAGAGTTCCGCTTTTTGAGGGATGTCAATCAATGCTTTATGCTGCCAGCCTTTGATAATGGCATCGAAAAGCATATCGATCTGACTGCGTACAGCTTCGTATTCTTTGAGATAATAGGAGACCGGTTTTGGAAGTTCGGCAAGTTCTCCTGCAGTTGGCAGCAGAGAGAGGAGTGTGTCGAGTCTCTTGAAATCCCGTAGCAGACTGCGCCATTGTGTAGGAGAGAAGTTCTCTTCCATAGTTCCGGGGATTTGAGGAATGCTTTTCAGAAGCTGTTCCTGCGCTTTCAGTGCTTCATTGTGAAGCCGGTTTTGTGTTGCATTGTCTGCAAGGCGTTGTTCATATCTGTTTTTAAGTGCTTCAGCAAGATACTGTGCATATTCAAACTCTGTTTTCTTCCCGCTGACCGGCCAGATGAGAATACCTACAAGAGTATAGACGGCAATGCCAAAGAGTGTCATGAACGCCTTGTCGATACCATAGAGAAAAACATTGTCGGTATTGCCGTTTTGAAACATCATCATCATAGTCATGCCTGTCAGCATGAAGACGGTCATATCGCCTTTGTAGGTACGAGTAAGGTGAAAGACAAAAGTAACTGCAAGAGAGAGTACCAGAAGGTATAAAAAACGCTCTTGCGGGAAGAGAGCGATGAGCACCATACCGATGATGGCACCGATAATAGAGCCAAGTACCCGTAGAAGTCCATTCATCACGGCATTTTCCAGTGAACCTACAGCAGCGATGAGCATAACGGTAGTGGCAGCTGTGGTGATATTGCTCCACCCTTGTGCGAAACCGATGAGGTAAACCAGCACCAGGCTGGCGGAAGCCTTAATGGCGAACTTCATTTTGTTGTTCAGCAGCGGCGTGGTCTTTGCTTCGCTTTCAGTGTTGCCGTGCAGTGCCGCTTGCGCTGTTGCCATAAAAGGTCAGCTCCGTTTCTTGTTGATGGTGTTGAGCCTCAGGCTGATGAGGCTGGAGACGATGATAGCCATATAGAAGACGCCGATGACCGCTTCCATATAGGCGAAAAATTCGGCAATATGGTTCTTGGGCAAAATGTCGCCGTAACCAAGGGTTGTGAGGGTTACGAAACTGTAGTATGCCATGCGCGAAAAGCCCGCCTGCCAGCTTGTCGCCTCTATGCCGCTGAATGCGGTCGGGTCAAAGAGCATAATGATCATGTAAATCACTGCCCAAGCAAGCCCCATCAGCATATAGAGCGTAAGCGACCCGATGATCTTGTTGGCATCGATATCTCCCTCGAAGAGAACCTGATAGAATGCTTTAATGATGATACCGATGAAAAAGACAAGCAGTGTCATGAGTACCAGAAAGAGATAGATCTTGTCGGTGAAGATGTGTTCGAGTATGTTGAGTGTGACAAAGACCGGTACAAGAAAGAAAATAACGTACCTCCAACTCTTGTCCGTATGCAGGCTTCTCATGCTTGCAATGAGCATTAGTACGATAATGAGACCAAATACCCCTTTACTGAAGATGTTGGTGAACTCTGCAACAATGGCGCCGCTGAGCAGAAAGAGCAGCAGGGAGACAAAGAGGTAGAGAAAGTTGTTTTCCCGGCTGAGTGGTTTCATGATGCCTGTTCCGCTTCCGCTTCCTCCTTGACCTCCGCAATCCAGAGTCCAAAGAGTTTGTAGGCAAGTGCGAAGATGACCGCACCGATGAAGAGACCGATCATCCCCATCAGCATCATTCCCCCGATGGCACCGATGAGGATGACCAGCATCAGAATGTCCACACCACGCCCCATCAGCATCGGCTTGAGCACGCCGTCAAGTGCACCAACGATGAGCATATAGATAGCAAAGACGATTTCAGGCGTTCCGCTTCCCTGGGAAAATACCCATGCGATGATAGGTCCGATGACAATGAGTGCAGGCATTTGAATAATGGTAAGGAACATAATAACAAGTGCCCATACTATAGCAAATGGTACATGCATGAGTGCCAGACCAATGAATGCGAAAAGTGCTTGGATAACAGCGACACCAAGTACGCCAGTGACAACAGAGCGAATGGTAAGGATAGAGAGGTTTGCCCACTCATCTCCTTTATCTCCGAGCAGACGACGCATGATGGTTTTGTAGAAGTGTTCACCTCCCTCAGCACCTATGAGAAAAAAGGCGGCGATTACCATAGCACCGATGAACATCAGAATAGTACCAAGTCCATTACCGAGTGCAGAGAAGACAGAGCCGGCAATATGTTTGATCTCATTTTTGAACGGTGTGAGTGTTTGTGCGAGGTTGTGTGAGGCTGAGTCCCACAGTTTGTATGCTTTTTCACCGATCAGCGGCTACTCCTTGACTTTCTCTGTCGGCAGTGGAATCTGAATGGCGCCATCCTGCAGAACTGTAGCGAGGTGATGTCCGGTTTCGATAACAGTATCAGAGAGCATATAGGTTGGCACGGCAAGTGCCGTTACAACGGCAGCTGTCAGTCCTACAATGATCTTTTTACGGTTTCCAAAGCGTTTTTCAAGCATTGTTATGACGGGGTGGAATGCCACAGCGATGATGATAGCCCAGATGATGATGGGTAAAAAAGGTTTTGTGATGAGGTAGGAGATGTAGATAACGAGAAAAAGAAGACCGAGTTTGACGGCGATCTCGATAGCGATATCGACCTTTTCATGTTTTTCGAGTCGGTTAGGCATATGTGAGTTTCCTTGTTGGGGTGATCAAGACATTCATCAAACTATAGATGGATATCATTATAACAAAAAAGTATGGTGTTTTATCTTTTCTATAGATTAACAGATGTAACGATGAATCTCTTCTATCTTTTATGGAAATGGGATATAATAGAAAAAAAGATATATGGAGGATAGGAATGAAAGTCTTGAAATATGTAGGTGCAAAGCCGAGAGTCTCCCAACACGGGGTCAGTTTCGATCCTTCCAAGCCGGACAGTTATACCTTTTTGAGTGCAGCGGCAGAGCTGCTTGAAACGCTTGATTTTAGCCCACAGGAGGGTAAAGAGGTCTACCTGCATACGGTACAGGAGCATGAGTACAGCGGGAAAGTACTGGTAGAGATACTGGAAAAGTATTGTGAAGATGTCGATGCGATCTTTGATGAAGGGCAGAAACATACGGCAGAACTTATTGCCGAGTATCGCAAAAAGGTAGCAGAGAACGGCAAACTGAGTGCTGATGAACGTCAGGCATGGCTTGGCAATATTGACATCATGCGTGACTATTACCTCCAATACACAACCAACGAACGTGCTTACCACTGCCTTTTGAATGCACTTGCAGACAAGATTCATGCCAATCACATTGAAACGGTCAGTGTACCGCTTGGACGAAACTACGGATTGGTGCTTGGTGATCTTGTCGATGTGCTGCGTGACCACAAGCCGCCGTACGATGCAACCATGCGCATTGAAGAATACAATGGTTTAGGCTATGCGGTGCTCGATATGAACCGGGCAGTTCCTGTAGATATGTAGGCAGATGCAGATGCTTGATCGAACATGGGAGTTTTTGACCAACTTTACAGAGGTGGCACTGAGCCTGCTCTTTTTGGGCGTTGTGTTTCTGTTTATCTACGACCGCTATGTGCAGCGTGAACACCAGCTGCTGATTAACTATCCGGTCATCGGGCGGTTCCGCTATCTGTTTGAAGCACTGCGGGAGCCCCTTCGGCAGTATTTTGCGGAAGAGACCTTCTATGAGTCCCGTGACAAGGTAGAATGGGTCTACAAGGCCGCTAAAGATGTACCCAACTATCAGTCTTTCTCTGTGACACAGCCTTTTTCCGGGTCACGTTTTGTGATCAAACATTCAACCAATGTCAAAAATGAGGATGAAGTCTCAGATGATATGTCG
>JALTYW010000010.1 GCA_027046415.1 Sulfurovum sp. | reverse complement strand
ATCTTTGGAAACTTGTTTCGACGAAAGTAAGTGACTTTCTATTGACCTCCAAAAAGCATCCAAAACTGCTTGTACCATACGCCATTGGAGATGATGCATCTGCCTCTTCGGGCTGTTCTTAAGGGCTTATAAGATAAAATAAAGCACATTATTATCTTAAACACTTCAAGGTTTTTCCCGATGATCGTCCCTATTGAACTGCAGCCGCCAAAACCGGTAAAATATGATATTACCATCGATGCACTTCCCAAACTCGTTTACCATACCAAAGTTGTTGTCATTACCAACCCGACCGTGGCGGGGCTTCACCTTGATACGCTTCTGTCACACATAGAGGCACCGCAGCTGCATGTGGTGACTGTACCTGACGGGGAGCAGTATAAAACGCTGGAGACAGTGGAGAAGATCCTCAACGAGTGTTTTGAGCAGAAGCTTGACAGAAAGTCACTTCTTATCGCTTTTGGCGGCGGTGTGATCGGGGATATGACCGGATTTACAGCAAGTCTTTACCAACGTGGAATTGATTTTGTACAGATCCCTACGACACTGCTGAGTCAGGTTGATGCAAGTGTGGGTGGCAAAACAGGGGTAAACAACAAGTACGGCAAAAATCTTATAGGGGCATTCTACCAGCCCAAAGCGGTCTATATAGACCCCGCTTTCTTGGATACGTTGCCAAAACGAGAGTTTGCTGCCGGATTTGCGGAGATCGTCAAGATGGCGGTGATGTTCGACAGAGACTACTTTGCGTTCCTCAAAACAGCAGACCTGACCGATACAGAGCAGCTGAAAGAGGCGATCCGCCGCAGTGTCGAGCTCAAAGCATGGGTTGTCAATCAGGATGAGAAAGAGGCAGGCATCAGGGCGGTGCTTAACTATGGACACACCTTTGGACATGTGGTAGAGAATGAAACCAACTACACCACCTACCTGCATGGTGAAGCGGTTGCCATAGGTATGGTGATGGCAAATGCCCTTGCGGTTGAACTGGGTATGATGAAACAGTCAGAAGCGGATGAGGTCAAAGCGCTGCTTGAGCGAGCGGATCTGCCAACAACCTATACGATTGATGATGTCGATGATTTCTATGAACATTTCTTCCTCGACAAAAAGAGTGCGCATAACAGCATCAAGTTTATTTTGCCTGAGGGTATCGGGGCACACCGCATCGTAGAGAATCTCGATGAAGAAGTTGTCAAAGGCGTACTGCGCCGCTTTGGAGCATGACAATGAAGATTCGACTTCTTCTGCTGCTTTTTGTCGTGATGCTGCAGACGTTGTCTGCCGAGAACCGGACTGACAGCAGCAGCGGGTCAGATGTTGCCATCCAAAACAATCTGGCAATGCATGGCGAGAATGTAAATGTCCAAGAGCTTCTGAGAGAAAAAGACCGACTCGACAAAGAGTTGATGGACAACAACATCTGGTCGAAAATATACAGCAACTATCATATCTACAAAGAGCTCAAACTTCAGGAAGCTTCACTTGACAAAAAGATAGACGAGCTTAAAGAATTCAGCAAAAAGCGTCTGCTGAACAGGCAGCAACGTACTATATTTGCCAAACTCAAGAATGAGAAGAAGATACTTGAAGGCAAGCTTCAACTGCTTAAAGAGTATGAAAAAGATCCTTTCAAAAAGTTTCTAAAGCCGCCTGAAATTGGCGAGATCCCTACCGTAACCAATCCCTTTTCCATCATTGCTGCACTTTCGTTTCAGGAGAAGCTGAAAAATGACCAGAAGGAGTACAATGACCGCTATGACTCCATCAGAAACGTGATGAAGGAGTTAAAAGAGAAGGCACTTGTACTGCGTGCACTGCTTCAGAAAGATCCCGGAAATGAACGCTACCAAAAGGCACTTCAGGATACGGAAGAGCAGATAGAAACCTTTACACCGGTTGTTGAGATCTTCAAAACCACCCAGAGTGTCTATACCAAGAAGATTGACGAGATCAAACTCAATCTTCAGGCTGAGATCAAAAAAGAGATTCAAAAAGCGACAACCATCGGTATTATCATTCTTGTTTTCCTTATTTTGCTCTTTTTGATCAAGTTTCTGGTCAAAAAGTATATGTCTGATAATGAGCGCTTTTATACCATCAACAAGTTTCTCAACTTCACATTTGTTACCCTGCTGATTTTAACGCTTCTGTTTGCCTATATTGAAAATGTCAATTATCTGGTGACCATACTCGGGTTCGCATCGGCAGGTATCGCCATTGCCCTTAAAGACTGGTTTATGTCCCTTATGGGGTGGTTTGTGATTATCGTAGGCGGAGCGATCCATGTGGGTGACAGGGTGAAGTTCGTTCGTAACGGTATGGAGTATGTGGGGGATGTGGTCGATATCTCTTTGCTGCGTATGACCATACAGGAAGATATTACCCTGACAACCTATATGCACAACCGAAGGGCTGGGCGTATCATCTTTGTACCCAACAACTATATCTTTACAGACATGGTTGCCAACTACTCTCATGCCGGACTCAAAACCGTGTGGGACGGTATTGACTTTACGATCACATTTGATTCCAATGCGAGTAAAGCAAGTCTGATAGCCAAAGAGGTAACGAAGAAATACTCCAAAGGATATACGGATATTACACGTAAACAGCTCAATAAACTACGCAGTCAGTATAGTATGAAAAACACCAATGTCGAACCGCGTATCTACAGCTTTATCGAGCCCTACGGCATTAAAATTTCGGCATGGTACCATACCAACGCCTATGCAACACTGACCCTGCGCAGCACCATCTCCATGGAGATCATCGAGCGCATTCAGGCAGAAGAGGATATTACATTGGCATTCCCGACACAATCTATCTACATCGACAAAGATGTACGAAAACCCGCGGCACCGCAGCCGACACTGTTTGATGGAGAAGAGGCATGAAAAAGGTTTTCTTTAAAACGTTTGGCTGTCGTACCAACCAGTTCGATACGCAGGTGATGATGTCCAAACTCGAAGCGTTTGAACTGACTCAGGATGAGAACAGCTCCGACATCATTGTGGTCAACTCCTGTACCGTTACCAACGGTGCAGACTCGTCAGTTCGCAACTACATTTCTTCGATGAAACGGAAAAATCCTAATGCCAGGATCATCCTTGCCGGATGCGGATCACACTCCAAAGGGGAAGCACTCTTTGAGGATGGCAAGGTATTCGGTGTCATGGGACACTCTGAAAAAGAGAAGATCAATGAGATACTCAAGCATGAAACGCGTTTTTATCAGATCGGTGATCTAGAGCATATCGATGAGACGATCGTAGAAGAGTTTGTGGGCAAAAGCCGTGCGTTTATCAAGATACAGGAGGGGTGCGACTTCCGCTGTTCATACTGCATCATTCCCGCAGTACGCGGTGATGCCCGTTCACACAGGGAAGAGACGGTACTCGAACAGGTGCGCAAACTGGCTGCAAACGGTTTTGGAGAGTTCATCCTGACCGGTACCAATGTCGGAAGCTACGGTAAAGACCACGGTACGAGCATGGCAGAGTTGCTGAAGAAGATGAGCATGATCCGAGGGGTGCGCCGCATCCGCATAGGAAGTCTGGAACCCATACAGATAGATGATGCCTTTATGGAGCTTCTGGATGAGCCGTGGATGGCAAAGCATCTGCACATTGCACTCCAGCATACGTCGGACAAGATGCTAGAGCTGATGAACCGCCGTAACCGTTTTGAGAGTGATATCGTACTCTTTAACAAGATTGCTGAACGCGGGTATGCATTGGGCACGGACTTCATTGTAGGACATCCCGGTGAGGGGAAGAAGGAGTGGCAGGACGCTATCGATCGTGTCAGGGAATTGCCGCTGACCCATGTACATGCCTTCTCCTACTCCAAGCGTGACAACACCGCTTCTGCAACCATGAAACCGGAAGTGCGTGGCAACATTGCCAAAGAGCGGCACAGAGAACTGACTGCCCTTGTAAAGGCGAAGAACTATGCCTTCAGGCGAAGTCACAACCAAAACCTTGAGGTACTCTTGGAAACAGGGAAAGATGGTATTTTTCATGGATTCGATCAGTATTTCAACAAGGTAGAGGTGGCAAGCAGTGAGGATCTCAGCAGCAACTGGGTGCTTTTAAATGATGTGGAGGTGACCCCCGATGGCAACCGTGCGAAACTATAGTCTCAAACAGGTAAACCAAAAGCAGCTTCGGATCATTGGTCTGTTGCTCGCTGTGTTGGCAGTGCTGTTTCTTTTTGCGCTGATGCGTGATACGGACAAACTCATAACACACAAAGAGGCAAATGCCCTCTACACAAAAAAGAAGATTGAAAAACTGATCGTCGATGGTGACTACATCCGCATTGTCACCCCTGAGGGGCGCTACAAGGTTTACAAAGATGCCATCAACAAAAACGCTTTTTTCAGTAAATATCCTGTTGAAGCCAAAAGTGATGCTTCCAACCTGTATGATATTTTGTCACTGCTCATTCTTGCCGGAGCGTTTCTGTACCTTTTCAAGTTTATGAAGGAGAGCCGTCTGCAGCAGATCAAGCAGCTTGAAAGCGTCTCTGCCGGTACTGAGCGAAATGATACCCCCATCAGACCGATTACGTCGCATGTAACCTTTAAAGATGTTGCCGGCATCAAAGATGTCAAAGAGGAGCTTGAGGAGATCATAGACTTTCTGCGTGAACCGCAAAAGTACAGGGAGCTTGATATCCGTCTTCCCAAGGGGGTGCTGCTGGTAGGACCTCCGGGTGTCGGTAAGACCCTTATCTCCAAGGCGGTTGCCGGGGAGGCGGGGGTACCTTTCTTTTACCAAAGCGGTGCTTCCTTTGTGCATATCTATGTCGGTATGGGTGCCAAGCGGGTGAGTGAACTGTTCCAGAAAGCCAAACAGCATGCACCGAGCATTGTCTTCATCGATGAGATCGATGCAGTAGGCAAGAGCAGGGGTGAGCTGCGCAACGATGAACGGGAAGCGACGCTGAACCAACTGCTGACAGAGATGGACGGCTTTGAAGAGAGTTCTGGGGTTATTGTCATTGGTGCGACCAACAAGATTGATGTGCTTGACGAGGCACTGCTGCGTGCAGGACGGTTTGACCGACGCATCCACATCTCTCTGCCCGATCTTGAAGACAGAAAGAAGACACTTGAACTCTACCTTGCACACAAACCCAACAATGTCGATGTTGAGCATGTCGCACGCATGACGGTAGGGTTTAGCTCTGCAGCCCTTGATACACTGACCAACGAAGCGGCGATCTTTGCCATGCGTGAGGGGCGTAGCGTGGTGGAGACTTCCGATTTTGAAGCGGTCAAGGAGAAGGTACTGCTTGGCAAACGCAAGATTCTCAGTTTTACCGATGAGGAGCGCCACATTCAGGCGGTTTATCAGGGTGCCAAGGCACTCATTGCCACATGGCTGGATGTAGAGTTTGAAAAGATCGGCATTGTCAATACACGGCTTGCCATACAAGAGCATGAGATACTCTCGCGTTCGGCACTGCTTAACCGCATTAAAGTCTATCTTGCCGGAAGCATTGCGACACAGATGCGCTACAATGAGCAGTTTACTAATGCCAGCCACGATATCCATCAGGCAAAAGAGTTGGTGCGAAAAGTGGTGTATGAGTATGCGATGAGTGAGAACTTCATTGTAACACCGACAGAGGAGGAGACACTGCTTAAAGATGTGGTCTCCGAGCTCAAAGCCCTTCTGAAAACGCTTGACAGGGCACTTGATGAAGTCTCTGCCTATCTGCTTGAACACGAGAACATCACCCATGAAGCGTGCAGGAAGATACTCCTTGAGATATTTTAACGGTTTCTCCCTCAGGGGAGAGGAGGGCTTTTTCAAAGAGTGGCTCATCGAGAGTGAGATGTGTGTGGCAGGTTTCAGCTACGGTGCACAACAGGCACTGGAGTATGTGTTGCAGACGGATACAAGGGTAGATAGGCTCATTTTGCTCTCTCCTGCATTTTTTCAAAACCAAAAACCGGCGTTTGTCCGGGCACAGCTGCGCTACTTTGAGGCAGACAAAGATGCCTATGTATCACAGTTTCTGAAAAACGTCGCGTACCCATCGCATGAAGATATGACTCCGTTTTTAAAGGTTGGCAGCAGCAGTGAGCTTAAAGCGCTGCTTGGCTATGTGTGGACTGTGGAGAAGATACGGACGATACAGCAGCGAGGTACCGTCATCGAGGTCTTTCTTGGGGGAAAAGACAAGATCATCGATGCCAAAGCGGCACTTGATTTTTTCGCACCTCTGACAACCACCTACTACATCAAAAATGTGGGACACCTCCTAAAGGAGCGTTAAAATGGCACACTTCACTCCTCAAACACCTTACTTGACAACTGACGGTATCATTGAACTCTACAACGGTGATACCTTTCGGGGCATTGTTCTTATAGCACGTAAAAACCCGCCCATTGGACTGGCACTTCCGGGCGGTTTTGTAGATGTGGGTGAACGGGTTGAAGATGCACTGGTACGTGAGATGAAAGAGGAGACGGGGTTGGATGTGCAGATTGTCCGGCTGCTTGGTATCTTCTCCGATCCGAAGAGAGACCCACGTTTTCACACAGCAAGTGTTGTCTACGTTGCCCGCGCCGAAGGGGAACCAAAAGCAGGGGATGATGCAAAAGAGGCTTATGTCTATACACTCGATGCCATACCGTTTGAGAAGCTGGTTTTTGATCATGCGAAAATAATAGAAACATATTTAAAGGGGAAGAAGAGATGAGGCATACGCTCATACTGCTGATAGCAGGTGCACTTATGATAGCCGGATGCGGGAAATCGCAAGCGGATAAACCAGCCCAAAAACCTTTGCCCAAAGTAAAGGTAAAAGTGCTGAAACCCGAACCTCATACTATCTGGGTAGAGTATAACAGTAAAGCTGAAGCGTATGAGACAGCAACTGTTACCGCGAGAGTGGAGGGCGAGCTGCTAAAGCAGATGTTCAAAGCGGGAGAGTATGTCCATGACGGTCAAATACTTTTCGAAATTGACAAGCGGGACTACAAAGCTGCGTACAACCGTGCACTGGCACAGCTTGAAAAAGACAAGGCAAGTCTGGAGTTTGCCCAAGCAGAT
>JALTYW010000009.1 GCA_027046415.1 Sulfurovum sp. | reverse complement strand
AGCTAAAAGTTGGGATGACCCAAAACTGGCATTAACTGCTGACCAAAAAGCCAAACTGATGGAAGTACGTAAAACGACCATGAGCAGTGTGAAAAAACTCAAGCCTGAAGTGATGAAGCTGAGAAAAGAGATCATCGAAGCGAGCAAAGCAGGTACCAAAGCAGATGCACTGAAAGCCAAAGTAGAAAAGCTGGCATCACTTGAAGCTGAGGCAACCATGGTACATCTAAACTGTATTGACAGTACCAAAGCCGTACTGACCAAAGCACAGTACGACTACCTGATGCAAAAACGCAAAGGGCATATGATGAAGATGAAAGAGAAGATGCAAAGCATGAAGCAGGGTGGCATGAAATGTGCTGCCGGTAAATGCGGTAAATAGTTGTTGCTGAAGCAGGCAAACAATTTTGTCTGCTTTTTAAACCTTTATACAATATGACTAAAGTTTGTTAAGCGATTTGTTTATCTTCATTTACTACAATGGTCTGAAAGGATCACCATGAACTCACAAAATATTTTACGTATTACACTGTTTATCTCGGTGCTGGCATTCAACCCGGCTGTAGCGCAGACCCTTTCACAGCGCACACTTGGTGCATTGGCGGTACAAAAGCAAAACAGACTCGGTGCTGAGATTGCCAGAGATCTTGAAGCCAAAGGGCTCGAAGCCGATGCTGCCAAAACCATAGGCGAATCTTTTGTACAAAAGTGCCACACACAAACTGCTGCTATGGCAGCAAATATCGTACATCACAATATTGCCACCCATGAAGATGTTGTAGCATACCTGAGTGATGAGGCACTGTTTAGGCGCAGTGCAGATTTGAGTGACTACGATACACTTGTGAGAATGGCAACACAGATCCATCAAGAAAAACTCTCTAATGGCATGCTTGCCAGACTTCAAAAGGTTGCACAGCAAAACCGTATGATTGCTGTTTGATGCTATAAGCCAAATCCCGATTTGAAATCATTTTGGGATTTGGAAATATAAAAAGCCATATTGGAATAGTAAGCAATCAATGAATCAATACTAAATGGTATTTGGTTCTGTATAAAATAGTAGATTATTTGGAAAAACGGGCTAAATAGCAACCCGAAATCTTACTTTAACTCGTATATTGATTAACATAATATAAATTCTATTAAAAAAGTAGATTACTCTTTACAACATACGAAACAGGACAAGCTTGTTGTAAGTAATCACAAAAAAGGTTAATTTTTTACAGTAAAAATGAGAACTATGTGACAATGTTCATATTTATACTGCAAAAAAACTCCCTAAAGTTTCACAAGATCAATAAAAATATCATTCAGTATTTGTCCGGTTGAACTGCTTCTTTGTAGTTTAATATCTTTGCTGCTTGTGTCTTCATGAAAAGAAACCCTTCCATCTCTATCCAGTTTTATTTTACCGTGAACCTCTGTCCATATCTTGTTTTTATACCATTCAGTGCCACTGATTGCGTATAATGCAGCAGCTGCATCCCAAACACAGTCTCTATCTTCTATTTTCGCATGAGATCCATACATCGCACTAAGAATCATTGCCATTGGACTGTCTGTCTTGTTTGTCTGATATTGTCTGTATACATCTGTAGGATAACAGCCAGCTGCTTCATCAATAAGCACAACCGGTACTGGAGAAATATTGATTGTATTTTTCGCTGCTTTAACCGCAGCGGGATGGAATCGTCCAAAAGCTCCAAAATTCATATCCCATCCCTTTTTGTTTACAAGCCCACCAACCAGGACAAGCTTGTCAACTTTGTCTCTCACCAATTCAATACCGTGGCACCTTGTTGTCTCTTTAAACAATTCGTCGATGTTATAACAATTTCCTGCTACCACTATAGTAACTTTATGTTCTACAGAAGAAAGGACTCTACAATACATATCTATGGCATCCTCCCGCTGAGCATCAAAAATTCCATCGTTATTAAATTCTGACACATCCCTCCCCTGACCCACATAAAGGTCTGATAGTTTTGGATAGTTGCTGAATGGAGATGGCTGTACTCTTGTGTCTTTTCTCTTAGATATAGAAACTGGAACATCTTCTCTCCCGTAATAATAGAGAATAGAGGATACTGCCAAAGAGCGTTTATTGTTCGTATCCACTCCGCTTAGTGCAACACCAAGCAGATGAACATTTCCCGTTTTTTCGAGTGCGAGAATTGAAGATAGAGACTGGGCGATGTCGTTATCTCCCAATGCATCATCATCGAATATAATCTTATGTGTTGATACATTTGTGTCGATCGTATAATAGTCTTGTGTTGATATATTTGTTTCTGTAATAGAATTGTCTTGTGTTGAGCACGCCGAGAATAATGCCATAAAAAGCAAGGCAATGATGTAGGGGATTCCATATTTCATTTTTTTTCCTTAGTTTAGTCCAAAAGTAGTTTTAATTTCATCAACTTTTTTCTGTGTTATATCTGAGGCATCAAGGGACACAGTAGCAGCCATTTCAAGCAGTGTATCTGCATTATCGTTATCTGCGGCTATCGCATTTTCTATTGTGCTTCGTACAGAATTGAGTAGATGTGTGATGGGAGCAAGCTGTTCTTTTGTTGATTCGTTCGCAAAAATAATAGCCTCGTTGGTTTGTGGGTCATACAACCCTTTTTTTGCATTGTTGTATAGTTCTTCATATACAACATATTGGCTATTGACCGCTGCGGGATCGCTCATCCATGGTTTATCGATAGCAATTTTTTTTAGCCCAATTGTTTTTTCGACGAAAATTTCTTCAAGTCTCGAATATCGCTCTTTTTTCTTTTGTTCTGGTGTTTTTGCATTGTGAGTGAGTGCGAGCGCTTCTTCTTTTGTAATTTCGATAAAACCGTTTTCAGGCGTGTAATCATCTTCAAATGCGAATGGTTGTTCGCTCTGATTTTTGTAATATTTCATCTTTCTCTCCTTACTTTATCTCTATCCAGCGTGTAACAACAGGTGAATTGTCTCCTGCATCGATTTTGTATGTTTCTCCGGGTTGCACAACAATCTGTGCAAGACTGTCTCTTGTTGTTGTTGACGCAATCCCAGGATACTCAACTATCGTACCCGCAATATCGGCTAATAGGCTAATATATTTTGTGGTAGACGTAGTGTAGTTAAAACTGATAAGCAGAGTTATAGGTGCGAGAGAGGTGTTTTGGTATGTTATGCCGAGGTCTCTATTTGCTGTTTCGTCTACCCTTGTCTGAGACATACAAAAGCCATTGGTCAGAATTCCGGATATAGCAGAATCGAGTTGTCTCTTGTTTACAGCGTCATCATCAGCAACTGCATCTGCCACCATAAATGTGTTATTTGGGCTTCCTGTGTATTCAGATACTGGAAGCCCATTGTTAACCAATGGTATTGCCCCGTTTACCTCATTAACAAAGAGATTCAGTTTCTCAATAAATGTTGTCTCTTCGACTGCATGAGTGTTAAACCATGCAAGAAGAGCATTTATTTTGTTTTGGAAATCCGCATCATAAAGTCCAGTTGGCGGCGCAGGTGGTATTGTAACGTCTTGTTGTATTTCATTTATCATTTTTTAGCACTCCTTGTTGTTTTTTTTATATTTGAAACTTTCTATCTTTACAGGCATCCCGGTTTTTGATGCATTCTCGAGTGACAGTTCATTGTCTTGCATCATGCCAAACGTGTTGAATGCCTGATGTCTGTCATCTGTGAGATAATAGGTTGCTGGCTGATTAAACAGAAGGTCTATGACGCTATCCATATAATCAATGTCTTCTGTATCAAACATTGCTTTTGCTGTATAGATCTTCACATAGTCGTCCCCTCCATCTTCGATGTCCCCCCATTTGTCTCTTTTGGGTGGACGCAGGGATATTCTTCTGGAGGTCAATCCTCTCATCGTGCACCCTATTACTCTTTTTTCTCCTGCTGTTACAGATGCTAATTCTGCAATGAGAGCACCTTTGTACGGTTTTGGTTCTATCGTGATTCGAACCTGTTGATTCTCTTTCTTTATAAGTGATACTTGTGCGCTTCCGTCTGTATCACAGGATACAAACCTTAGCCACGAAGCGAAATCATGTATCATTGAGGTATCAACAAGGCTTCTTTGGTACGTTCCAATGTCGGTGCCATCGACAGTGACTCCCCCTACACTTCCAAACAGCATCCATGAGGCAAAATCACTGATGCTCGCAGGATCTGTGTGCGGGATGATGTTTGTTTGAATCACATTACCGCTTTCGTCAAGCTGTTCTACTTGTAAAAAGCTTCCATACAACCCAAAAAGACTAAGAGTATCACATCGCTGAAATGCAAGTGTCATTACGAGTGATTCACCTATTTTTGTTGTGGCTGTCGTAAAATAATAATCAAGACAGGCATGTGCATTATCTTTGCCGAGTGACGACCATTTACTGTTATGGGAGAGAGGAGATGTGTCATTGTTTATTTCCTGCGACAGATATCTGTTACCCTCAAGCACAACGGTTGCATTCTCCGGATACACCCTCCCCGCTTCGTATTCAAGATATCCGATTGCCCTCCATGCTGATGTGTCTTCTACAGGATCAGCTGTGTTTTGGTCTATAATGCTTTGGAAAATAACACCAACATAGCTGCTTGGATCTCCTGCTACCCGTTCCTTAACGTATACAATGCTATCTTTTGCATATGTTGTACCAGACTGATACTCTGCATCGGGTGTGATGTATGCATTCGAAGAAACAAGTGCAATTGGTTTCGCAGGAATAGCTATCATGCAGCACCTCCTGCTCTATATGCAGCAGCTACAGCATCACGTGCCTGCGTCTCTTGTATCTCTATTCCTTTGGCGTTCTGTTTATTTGCTTCTTTTTGAAGGGCGATCAGTTCTTTGAGCAGCTCTATGTTTCTATCGAGCTTGTTGTCTTTTTCCGTTGATGCTTTTGTGTCTGCCTGAATTCCTGTTGCAATTCGCTGTAGACGGACAATCTCTTCAGTGTTTGCAGATGTTGCGATGTTTGCGTCAAGAAGAGTCATCTCGTCCTGTCTTGTCACAGACTGTACTGCCGCATTCATTCCTATGACTCCCCTGAGGTACGACTCTTTGCTGTTTGCTGTTTCCTCAAGCTTCTTTGCATAATCACTGAACAATCCAGGCACTTTCTCGTAGTTTTTGTTTGCAATCGCTGTATACAGATTATCGATGATATTTGGGATATCTTTGCCCATTAGTTGACTAAACGTGCCATATACACTATCCTGCATTGATGCAATAGACCTATTGAGTGCATTTCTCAGTTTAATCTCTTGGTTGATGAGTTCTACCGCCTCTTTCAGTTTTGCAACTCGCTTTTCTTCTGCTGATTGTGCATTGTTGCTTGTTTTCGCAACTGAGTCTCCGGTTTCGTTGTAGTATTCTGCAAAATCACCCATATTTGACATTAGTGTCCCATAAAGCCCCTCAAGGTTTTTAAGCTCTGCTTGTGCTGCTGCAATTGCGGGAGACGTAATGCGGCTGTAGTCTATTCCTCCAACCGCATCAACTGATTGCTCTGCACCATCTCCTGCAGCCTGCCCCACACCTGTTACCATTGCCTGTATTGAATTGTGAACAGACTTGCCAAAACTGACTGCCGCTTTGCCTGCTTCGTGTGAACTTTTTATTAGAATATTATTATCAGATATTTGCCCCTTGATGACATTTGAGTGTGCTTGTGCTATTTTCCCTTTTGCCCCAAGTTCCCCGTAGGCAACCTGCAGACTCATTTCTCCAGCAGCTACTTTTGCTGCAATTTCTGCTTTTAGTGTCGAGATTGTAGCTCTGACAGAAATAATTTTTTGCTGCGTCTCAAGAACAAGTGCCCTAAATTGAGCTTTTGAGGCTGGTAGTGCAACATTGTGTATCTGCAGAGCATATTGCAACTGCTGCTGCATAAATTGTTTTTGCTCAGTACTGCTGAAAAAGTTTTTTGTGAAAGTGTCCATGGCTGACTTGAATCTGTCAAGCCCGCCGGCTGCCTGAACAAGTGCGTCGGAAGCTGCAAAATCCTGTACAGTCTGACCAAATAGCGCAAGCTGCTGTCTGACCGTTTCATGTTCTGTTGCAATTCTCACCAACTCCTGTACATACTCCTCTCCAGCTATTTGAAGAGTGTTCAGTTTACTAATGTTCTCTGGAGATGCAATAGCGTTTATGGCTCCCGAAACTGCGTTGTTGAGTTGCTCTGTCAGCGCTGCATTGATGGCTTTTGCCTGCTCTTCCGCAGACATGTCTTTCAGGTTTACCTTACCAATACTGACGACATACTCGTTAATCTTCTGTTCAATAGCTGTAGTGTCAAGTCCAAGAGTATCAAGTGCTGTGCCGGCAGCATCGATGCCATCTTGAAACGCTTGACCAAGCTGCTTTGCAATGCTTTGTGGCAGCTTACTGGTCTGTTCCTTGATCTTCTCGCTGTGGAATATACCCAAAATGGATGAACTCTTTTTGATTGCCTCGTATTTGTCTGCCTCAACCCCCTGCACAAAACCTTTGACTGCCTGATCGTAAAATTTGATACCAGACCCTATCAGCTCTGTTGTAGAGGCAGAGATGATGCCGCCAAGCACGGAAGATGTCTTTGGCGTAAAGTTCGATCCTGAGAGATTTAGGCTGCTCGAAGATGCCAGTGCAGACAAAAGATTCTGATCCATACTTTCGAGGTGTGTCAGCATCTGGCGGGTTGCTGTCAGCTGTGGATCCTGGTATTTTTTGAGCGTATCTATGATCTGCTGTGTGCCTTTCGAGTCAAATTCGCTGCGCCCTGCAGCAGCTCTTATTTGTGCTTCTGTAAGTGTATTGGAGAACATCGCCCCAATGGTTTGCACTGCGGTACCAAGACCCGGCATCAAAGTGTCCAAAGAGGAACCTATCAGATTCCCTGTAGCGTTTGCCACAGAGAAAGGATCTCCGCTTCCAAATGCCTTGCCAAACGCGTTTATACTGCCAAGTAGATTGTCAAACAGATGCCAAAAAACGCTGTCATTTTTGATGCCGAAAGCCTCCTGTAGCTTGTCTGCAAGTAAGTCTGTAGACTGCTTCATCTTTGCTATCTCTGCCTCGTATATCTCCGCGAGTTCAGATTGCTTAAGGTATTTGCCAAGCCCTGCAAGTTCATCACCCAATTTTGCGATCTGCACAAGCTCATCGCCGCCGGCATTGAAGAGTCTTGCC
>JALTYW010000008.1:2816-7304 GCA_027046415.1 Sulfurovum sp. | reverse complement strand
AAAAGATGTCAATTAATAGAGCCATTGAGAAAAGTTGATTATAATTATACGATATGAACAATCAACAATTTTATATTTTTCTCCAAAAACAGATTCTGTTATTGATCGCTCTGTCACTGATCCCCGGTCTTGCCTATATTTTTCTGGGATGGTTGAACGATATTGTGTTTCCTGCACTTGTGTGGTATGGATTGATGGTTGCAGTTTCACTTTATGGATGGTATCTTTATCATTGGTTCAAGATAGAGCAGATGAGTACAGTACGTCTGAAACAGTGGTATCTGCACCTTGCTGTCTTTTTCTATATTATATTTGGACTCTGGACTCTGATCTTTTTACTCTACAGTACAGAGACTGAACATCACCTGCACTATATTGCTATTTTCACGCAGATAGGGGCTTCTGTTGTCGCTTCGACCTTGCTTGTATCCGATAAAAAACTTTTTTTGCCGGTACTGTTAATCCTTCTGCTGCCACTCATAGTCTATTTTTCACTGATAGGTGAATGGTACGGCTATATTCTTTCAATATTTTCTACGATCTTTCTTGGGGTACTTCTCTATTCGTCAGACAATAGCTACAGACTCATACAGGAGAATTACTATCAGGCACAACATGATTCACTCACCGGTCTTTACAATAGACGCTATTTTGTAGAGTACCTTGAACAGCTTGTCAATGGGTTGCAATATACCGGCAGGTTCGTCTATATTTTGTTGATCGACCTTGACCATTTCAAGACGATCAATGACACACTTGGACATGATTTGGGAGACAAAGTGCTCATTGAGGTCGCAGCACGTATCAGACGCTACTGCGAACGTACCCATACTATTGCAAGGCTTGGTGGTGATGAGTTTACCATTGTCAGCAGTGAGTTCGAGCATATGGCTGTATGCAAAGAGAGTGCGGAGAACTTTTCTGAAACACTGTTGCAGCTTATCAAAGCACCTTACCTGATTGATGGGCATCATCTCTATCTGAGTGCCAGTATCGGTATCAACAGTATCGGACATCGGACAACAAATGCACGCCATCTTATCAAAGAAACAGATATTGCCATGTATGAAGCGAAGGCAAAGGGACGTGACGGGATCATAGTATTCAATGAAGAACTGGCAAAGCGGGTGGAGTATCATCTTGAGATAGAGCGCAGACTCTATTTTGCTTTAGAACACAGAGAGATAGAACTGCGTTATCAGCCTCAGGTAGATAAGCAGCAGCATGTCATCGGCTGTGAAGTATTGGTGCGTTGGAACAATCCTGAGTTTGGTTTCATCTCCCCTGCAGAATTTATCCAGATAGCAGAAAAGACAGGATTGATTATAGAGATGGGCAACTATATCATCGAAGAGGCGTTTAAAACACTTAGATATTGGTATGCCCGTGGAATTGTGCTGGAACAGTATTCGATCAATATCAGTGTCAGACAGTTTTTCAACAGTGGATTTGCAGATGACATTGAGCGTCTGGTACGTACCTATCTGAATACAGAGCTTGTACAGAAAGTGGTGTTTGAAGTGACAGAAACGATCTTTATTGAAGACATGTACCGTATCCTTGAGGCAATGAAACGTCTGAAGAGTCTCGGGTTGTCTTTTTCCATGGATGATTTTGGAACGGGTTACTCCTCTTTGAGTTCATTGCGTGAACTTCCGATCAGTGAGTTGAAGATCGACAAACTTTTTGTACGCCGTGTGGGAGAGTACAAATCTGATGAACTGATGATTACGACGATTTTGACAATGGCAAAGATATTTAATCTCAAAACTGTTGCGGAAGGGGTGGAGAATGAGGAGCAGTTTCAGTTTCTTCTGAAGCACAACTGTGACTATTATCAGGGGTATTACTTTTCAAAGCCTCTGACGAAAGAGCGGTTCCAACATTATTACAAAAATGGTCAGCCACATAGGATGCTTAAAGGCATCTCCTATGATATTTAGGTGTATTGAAGTATCCATTAGTCTTTGAGTGCACTGGCGATCTTGTGGATCGCCATACCGTAGTTGCTGCTGGCGTTGTATGCAGTCAGTACCCTGAAGTTGGGTGCGCCAAGCCAGAGCTCATCATGGGTGCTGTTGTGAAGTTTGATGAGTGATGCTGTCTTGTAGGGAAACGGTGCATTGGGAGTGATACCGTTTTTATGTAATGTGGCAAGTGTGTAGTGTGTTTTAAACCCGGTGCGCAGTCTGTTGAAGCGTTTTTTGGGGTAGTTGGCAGCAACAGCGACGGTTTTGCCTCTTCGCCATCCTTTGTGGTGCATAAATCTGGCGATTGAGCCGATGCAATCTTCGATATCCCAGATGCTTGCCCCGTCGCCGTCAAAGTCGAAACTGAATTTGCGTGCTACAGAGGGTACCTGCTGTACACATCCCATCGCTCCTGCAAAAGAGCCTTGCAGATGGGTGATGTCATACTGTTTCTCTCTGGCAAAAAGAAAGAGGTGCTTGAGCTCATTTTTAAAAAAGCGCTGCATTCGGTTTTTGTGAAAAGCGAGGGTGGCAAGGGCATCGAGCACATTGTAGTCACCAGTGTAGTTGCCAAAGTGGCTCTCGACCCCTATGAACCCTACAATGTAGTCCATATCTACATCAAATTTTCGTGCAGCCTTTTGCAGTGTTTTATAGTGTGTGCGTTTGAAGATGCGTGCCTCTTTAAAGGTCTTTGGATTGACCACATGCAGTTTGAAACGCTCCCAGCTTCCGACCGTAGAGTTCTTTTTGAATGTACCTGTATAGCGGGCGAGTGTATCACGATCCAGTCTGGCATGACGGAAGACTCGTTTTAAATAGTCTGTATCAAACCCGTATCTGGTATGCATCATACCGATGAAATGTTGGACATTGGGTTTGGAAAGATAGTCGTATTTTACCGGTGGACGGTCATCGTTGCCTAAGAGCAGGGTAGACACAAGTATCATAAAGAGCAAGATATGTTTACATCGTTTCATAGTATTTCTTTTTAGGAGATTAAGCCAAATTATAGTACATTATCTTAAAAAATTTGGAAGGAGAGAACGTTGTACGAGAATGAATAATACCTATGCCAAGGTATTCAAACTGCTTATACTCTTTTGGATCATCGTTATTGGATTTTACCTGTTGAATCTTTTACTCCAAAACCTTGATACTGTACAGGAGGTGCTGCATCATTTTATGGGGTGGCTGAAGCAGTACCTCTCATCTCTTTTCTCCTAACACAAGCAGTGCATCCCGGTAGATCGGCTCATCGATGAAGATACCGTATGTCTCATCCATAAAGCCGTTGATGCCTCTTGCCGCATGGGCTTCAAATACGGTTTTGATATGCTGCGCACGTATCTTCTCCTCGTCACTGACTCCAAAGACTTCGTTGGCGATGGCAACCTGCTTGGGTCCCATACAGGCTTTGCTCTCAAAGCCCATTATTTTTTCTCGTTCACACCATTGCCTAAAGGTTTTAGTATCATTGTACTCCTGAAACATAAAGCTGATAGGATGGATGCCGGCTGTTTTGGCATCGACAAGAAACTTGGAGAGGATGTAGTCGATGGTTGGGTTGCCAGGCTGCACCAGTGACTGGGGCAGTCCCAGTGAGGTGAGTAGGTCGAGGATGCCAAGATTGGCAGTGGTCAGACGCGGGTCGATGTGCAGTGTCGAGAGTTTCTCGAACGCCTCTTTGGTCTCCAGTGAGATGTGCAACTCCTTTTGCTCATCAAGCAGTGTCAGGGCACGGGCTATATCGTACTGGTCTTTGACCTTTGCCACGCGTACGGCATCGAAAGCGAAGTCGTTTAAAAAGGCTATCTCCTCTTCTCCGCCTTCGCCTATGGGGTTGGTGCGTACGACAATGAAGCTTTGGCTATGCTGCATGTGGGAGAGAAAGAGTGCGATGTTCTCAAGCGCTTCACGTTTACGCTCTGGTGCGATGGCATCTTCAAGGTTGAGGGTGATCATATCGGCATCGCTCTCATCCATGCGGTTGAGGTGTTTGAGGTTGAGGGGGTTGAGCATCATGTTGGAGCGTCTGTGGCTGTGGGGGCAGGGGGCTTTGCGTTTGGTACCGAAGGTCTTTGGCAGGGTTTCGAGGTTTTCAAATATCATAGGAAATGATAACAAAACTTATGTCAAAACGGTATAATGTCCGTTAAAAAACAGGGGATACAATGCAACTATTTCTTTTTCTTTTTGCTGCTACGCTGATAGCCGGAGCCAATATGCAGCTCTACCCCAAACGCAGCTGCGGGCTCTACAACAACCTCAAACATACCTACAACCGAGACAACCAAAAACTCGATATGTACCAAAGTTATGAGATGCTCAAGCACCACAAGGGACAGTATCTGCTCAAAGTGCCAAATGCTACACCACCGCAGCGATGGGTCGATGATGACTGTCTGAGTCTTCGACCGCTTAGGGGTACACCGCTGTATGGCAAACAAAACAGTGACAACAAAGTGACGAAGAACATAGAGTCTCAAAGCAAACCGCAGCCCCAACAAGCAGTATC
>JALTYW010000008.1:0-2806 GCA_027046415.1 Sulfurovum sp. | reverse complement strand
CAAAGCCAACTTGCTGGCACTTAGTTGGCAGAATGCATTTTGTCAAACGCACCGCTACAGAAAAGAGTGTAAACGTTCGCAGCATCTTTTTGGCGGTAAAAGCGACTTTACCCTGCACGGGCTCTGGCCGCAACCCAGAAACAGAGTTTACTGCGGTGTTGACCGCCAGTTTGTTACAGCAGACCGCTACAAACACTGGAATACACTGCCTGAGCCCAAGATGACACCACAGACCAAAGCGGCACTGGTAGAGGTGATGCCGGGAGTTTCAGGCAATCTGCATAGACATGAGTGGATCAAGCACGGTACCTGCTACGGCACGGATGCAGAACGCTACTTTCAGGATGCTGTGGCACTTGCCAAAAGTATACGTCAGAGTGCGGTTGCTGACTTTTTTAGAAAAAACGAAGGCAAGCGTATTGGCATCGAGCGTCTGCGCACTCTCTTTGACAAGACATTTGGCAGAGGCAGCGGCAAACGGGTTGAGATGCGTTGCAAAGGCGGGTTGATCACTGAGCTGTGGCTGCATCTTGGCAGCGGCGGCAGCAACCTCTCCAAAGCACTGCTTGCAGGCACTCCAGTACACAGCCGCTGCCGCTACGGCATTGTAGACAGGGCAGGTTATGGCCGATAAACATGATGTCCTTGAAGCCCTCAAACATACCAATGTCTTTCTTACAGGCGGTGCAGGAACAGGCAAGAGCTACATTACCAACGAGGTCATTGCCGACTACCGAAAGCGCGGCAAACAGGTCGTAGCGCTCGGTTCGACAGGGGTGAGCGCGGTCAACATAGGCGGCTTTACCGTACACAGCTTTTTTGTCTTTGGCATCGCATCGAACTTTGAGGAGCTCTCGGCACATGACAAGTATGCCAAAAAACGTTTGAGTGATCTCAAAAAGGTGCTCAAAGCCACTGACCTCATTATCATCGACGAGATCTCGATGGTCAGTGCCGATCTGCTCGATATGATCGCCTACCGGCTCAACGCCTATGGCTATCTGGGCAAAGTGCTGTTTGTCGGTGACTTTTTCCAGCTTCCACCGGTACAAAAACAGGGTGGAGGCGGTGATATTTTCGGTCAGAAGCTCTACGCGTTCGAGTCGATGGCGTGGGAGCGGTTCGAGCTGGAGGTTGTTGAACTGACCGAGATGAAGCGGACGCAGGATGCCGAATTTACACACATCCTCTCTAAAGTACGGCAGGGTGTCTGTGACGATGAAGTGCTGGCATACATGCACCGTCTGTGGAACAATGAGGGGCTGGAGGCAGACCCGACCTACCTTTTTGGACGTAATGTGGAGGTGGAACAGACCAACCGGGCACGCCTCAATGCGCTCGATACAGAAGAGACGATTCTCTTTGCCAATGTGGAAATGTTTGGCAACGTGCATGAGAAGAAGCTGGAGGGGTGGAAGAAACTGCTGCCGGTACAGGAGCAGCTGACCCTCAAGGTGGGTGTGCCTGTACTTTTTACCGTGAACAAGTGGGGCAGGTTTGTTAACGGTGAGCGCGGTGTGCTGCATGCCATCGAGGAAGATCATCTCATCGTTGAGAAAGAGGATGAGTTTGTCCGTGTAGAGCGGCATGATTTTGACCTGCTCGATATGGTGGTCAAAGACAACGGTGAGGTGGAGCAGGTGAGTGTCGCAACCCTCTCACAGTTTCCTCTCAAACTCGCCTACGCGGTGACCATTCACAAAAGTCAAGGGATGAGCATTGACAACCTCGTTTGTAATGTGGACAACATCTTTGCCCCCAGCCAGTTCTATGTCGCCATCTCGCGTGCCATCGACCCCAAACGGCTCAAGATCGACTTTGCCAGAGGTGACCTGACACGCTACCTTCAGCGTGTGATCAATGTTGATGAGCGGGTCGTTTCTTATTACAATGATAATGCTCTGCTTACTGATAGCTGATATATTTTGGCATATCTTTAATACGGTAGCGTCCTACAGGTTTGAGCCCCAATGCTTCTTTTGGAGTCATTAGCGGTTTGTCCTTTTTTAGAAATAGTTTGAATCCGCCGGCTACTCTTGCTGCACGGCATTCCGTGTAGAGACCGTTGTATATCCTGATCTTCAGTGCCGGTGAGCCATGTCCGTCGAGATTCATGATGAGGTGTATGCCCGGATAGTAGCGAATACGCTCTTTGTGTGTGACCATGTGCTCACTGAACATATGGACAATCAGTATCTTCTCCTGCGGAATATGGTGTGTTTTCAGATAGCGGCTCATGAGCTGCTGTGCCGCATTGACCTGCTCGGCTGTGATGGATCCAATCACTTTGCCGGGGCGGACATCAAGATCATCGACAGAGAATTCTGGGTCTATGGCAAAATGGACATTGTCATAGACAAGGTAGGAAAGCAGCGGTTTGATCGCCTGTGCCGGTGTTTTTTTCCCAAGCTGTATATCGAGAAAGACGGCAACACCGGCTTTTTGTGCAGCATCTATATAGCGTTTTAGGATCTTTTTCGGAAGTGGCAGCAGATAGTGCCCGTTTCTTCCAGGCTCTGTAATGGCAAGATCGTAGATCAGATCGAACGCCGGTGTGACATGGTGTGTATGATTGAGTGCTTTTTCATAGACCTTTGCACGCGCTTTGACCTTTTCAATCAGTGTCGGCAGAGGGTAATAGCCCAAAATACCAAGTGCTTTCGTACCGGGTCTGCCGTAGTATGCGACGATCATGTCATAGTTTGAAGGCAACTGTCTTCTGTCGCTTTTTTTGCATACTTTCGGTGCTGCCTGAAGTACCGTGCCCAGTAGAAAAGAGAGTATAAGAATACTAAAATATTTGGGT
>JALTYW010000007.1 GCA_027046415.1 Sulfurovum sp. | reverse complement strand
CGTTCTCTTTGACACGGATGGCAGATGCATCAAGACTTCCGGGGTGTTTGGTAGTGTTGGTCTGTACCATGGAGTCATACTGGTTGTAGACCCATGCTTTGTCCACTACTTCCAGTGAAGCAAGCAGTTTTTCATACGCTTCCTGATTGTCAACCGGTGCGAAATCATCAACACTCTTGGCATTGACCTCGTCAAGATACGCCGGTCTCTTTGTAGGTCTGTCCAAAATCGGTGCCTCTTCACTCACCGGAGCAATCGGCATGTCACATACCTTCTCTCCGTACCAGAAGAGCTCCATTCGCTCCGTGTCGGTCACTTCACCGATGACAGCAACATCCAGTCCCCACTTCTCGAAGATATCGATGATCTCCTGCTCACGCCCTTTTTTGGCACAGATGAGCATACGCTCCTGAGACTCGGAGAGCATGAAGTCATACGGGGTCATCCCCTCTTCTCGTGCAGGCACTTTGTCAAGATCCATTCTCAGCCCTGCACCGGTCTTGCCCGCCATCTCAAACGAACTTGAGGTAAGCCCCGCCGCTCCCATATCCTGAATACCGATGATCGCATCGGTTTTGAAGAGTTCCAGACACGCCTCAAGCAGCAGTTTTTCGGTAAACGGGTCACCCACCTGCACGGTTGGTCTGAGTGATTTGGACTCTTCGGTAAAGGAGTCAGAACTCATCACTGCACCACCCAGTCCGTCACGTCCTGTCTTGGAGCCGACATACATCACAGGGTTGCCCACACCGGATGCAACACCAAGGAAGATCTCGTCAGTTTTGACAAGCCCCAGAGAGAAGGCATTGACAAGGATGTTGCCGTTGTAACTCTCATCAAAGCTCACTTCACCGCCGATGGTAGGTACCCCCATACAGTTACCATAGCTTCCAATGCCGTCTACTACACCGCGTACCAAGTGGCGCTGATATTTGGCTGCCTCATCATTGCCTCTTACCTTACCAAAACGCAGCGCATTGAGGTTGGCAACCGGTCTTGCACCCATGGTAAAGATATCACGCAAAATACCGCCTACACCCGTAGCAGCCCCCTGAAACGGCTCAATATAGCTTGGGTGGTTGTGGCTCTCCATCTTAAACACCGCTGCCATCCCGTCACCGATATCGATGACTCCAGCATTTTCACCCGGTCCCTGGATCACCCACGGTGCTTTGGTAGGAAAGCCGTTGAGATATTTTTTGCTCGACTTGTACGAACAGTGCTCCGACCACATCGCAGAGAAGATACCGATCTCAACGATATTGGGATGACGACCGTCAAGAATACGCAAGATATCCTCATACTCCTCTTTGGAGAGCTTGTGGCTCTTTAACACTTCATCTAAATTTTCAACTGGTTGTGACATAAAATGTGTCCTTTGTGCAGGTAGAATAAGGGTACTATTTTACTCAAAATGTGCTAAAAAGGTGCTTTCCCTCAAAGGTGCTGTATAGCCATATGTTTAAGAACACGTGGTATCATTATGTAGAAAAAAGATAACGCCAAAGGCTAACTATGACAAAGATACTCCAAATGCTTAACCTCCAGCAGCGACTCAACGATGCTACTAATGGAGAAGGTTGGGAAAACGGTATTACCAAAAACGGAAAACTGATCGACTGGAAGCGCTGCACCTATCTCGAGTGTGCTGAACTGATAGAGAGCTATCCGTGGAAACACTGGAAGAACATCGATGCCGATCCGGACTATGAAAATATCAAAATTGAAGCAGTGGATATTTGGCACTTCATCATGTCACAGGCTTTGGCTGACTACAAAAACAAAGAACTTGGCAGCATAGAAGAGTTGGCGGACAATATCATCAATCTACCCAATTTCGATAGATTTCGAGAGCCTACAGTGACGACCCAAAAAGATTACTATGAGCAGATCGAAACAGTCGAGGAGCTTATGCGTACCCTGCTTTGTGGAGGATCGACTGAAAAACTGGTCATGCAATTTATCGATGTCGCTATGCAGTCAGATCTTAACCTTGACAGTCTCTATAAACTTTATATTGGGAAAAATATCCTCAACCAATTCAGGCAGGATCACGGCTATAAAGAGGGAACCTACATCAAAGAGTGGGATGGAGAAGAGGACAATGTCACAATGCAGCGTATACTTGATGAGACACCGTCTATTACACCAGAAGCACTCTACAACGCACTGGAGAAGTGTTATCCGAAAGCATAAGTTTCAAATTTGAAACTCTAAATAATCATGAGGAATGCAGGATGCATCCGCATCAGTACATCTGTCCTGAAAGGTCTTTCTGCACAACCTGATTTCCTCTTACCGTTACCAGTGTGGCAATACGTCTTTGGGTAGGTCTATCGTAACCGCACTCGGTACCGCATGTCACCGTACCTATCAGGTAGTAGCTTCCTGAAGGCACACCGTAGAAGGCAAAGTTTCCATTCTGGTCAGAAGAGGTAAAGCGCAGATAGTTGAAGAGCCTGTCATCCGCCTTTTGCATTTTATGGCCGCCGATATAGCTCTCTTCATACCACTGGTCAGAGTAGCTTGTTTTCGGGTTCAGATAGAGGCGGGTCCCCTTGCCAAATACTTTCCGGTCGTATCCGTCAGAAAGATATATCTGCCCTTTAACAGTTCCTTTCCCTACTCTTCTCAGTTTTGCATACTCTTCGACAGGGAAAGGTATACGGGAAACTTTCTCAGCTTCTGGGTTCAACGCTGCACCACTTTCTGTCAGGTTCTTGTCAAGATCGGAAATATCGATATTCTCCTCTTCTTCACTACTGCTCCACCCATGCGTATATCCACTCTCTCCGGGAAGCACAGGAAGCCCACGCTGTACACAACCGCTAAGGAGCAACATCAGTACAATACCAACCACTCCTATCATCCGATTTGTTCTTATCATCTTTTTTCCTCGTATCGATTTTTGTTATATTATAGCATGTGAATATATGCCATTTATTACCTTAATACTTCTTTCTGTGACTCTCAAGAAATTTTTCAAGAAAGCCTTTGGCTTCTTCGTCACCGGATAGTGCCGCTTTTTGGTACCAGTATGCAGCACGTTCACAGCTTTTTGGAAGAATATCCCCTTTTTGGTAGCGTTTCGCCAAATGCTGTTGCGCTTCAAGGTCTCCTTCTCTCGCAAAACGATGCATATGTTTCAATTTCCGTTTTTCTCCATAATAGTATCGTATGGTACTGCGAATAAACCAAAGTGTAAAGAGAAACAGTACAACAAGAAGATAAAGCTCTGCCTTCCCACTCTGCAAAAGTTCACTGATTGTAGCTATGATCTTTTCACTATTTTCCAAGACAAAATTCCCCAAACATTTTATCGAGTATCTCTTCACTGTCATAAGGTTTTGAGATGGACGATATCGCTTTAACTGCCTCTTGAAGATGATAGGAGAAGAACTCCAGTTCTCCTGACAAAAGCGGCAGTTTTGCTGCAACGATCTCCTCTTTGGCACTCTCCACTGCCTCGATCTGTCTTGCCGATATCAACATCAGTTCTTCATCTTCACCCACAGAATCCAGCAGGGTTTCAAGTGCCTTTGTCAACCGTGAAAATCCTCTCTTGGCACTCACCTCTACGGGGTCAAATTTCGCCAACATGTCCCTGTCAATTTTTTGGGGAAGATCACTCTTGTTAATTGCCGTGATCACATGGGTATCATCCAGTTTTTCGATGATCTCTACAATCTTTTCATCTTCTTCATCAAATTCCCTGCTCCCATCAAACAGAGCAATGATAACGTCAGCATCCGATACTGAACTTAATGAACGTTCTATGCCAATCCTCTCTATGGTATCACTTGACTCACGGATACCTGCTGTATCAACAAGGCGTATAATGTGTGAACCGATACGTACCTGCTCCTCAATTGTATCACGGGTCGTTCCCGCAATATCACTGACAATCGCCCGCTCATACGAGAGAAGTGCATTCAGCAGCGAACTCTTTCCTACATTGGGTTTACCGATAATAGCTACTTTGAAGCCCTCGATCAATCCTCGTCGTCTATGACTTGCATCAACAATATGAGTGATTTTCTCTGTCAACACATCAAGCTGTGTAAGGATATTATGCAGGATATCTTCGGGAATATCCTCTTCCGCATAGTCAATCATTACCTCCGAATAGGCAAGTGCACGTAACAAAGCTTCTCTGCTCTCTTCAACAAATACCTTAAGTTCCCCTTTCATCTGTTTTGCAAGAATCTTGGCAGCATCGACACTCTTCGCTTCGATCAGTTTGGAAATCGCCTCAGCTTCACTCAGATCAATCTTTCCATTAAGAAATGCACGTTTTGAGAACTCTCCTGGTTCTGCCAGGCGGGCACCATAGACAAGTACAGTATCGAGTACTTCCTGTGCGACGATCAATCCTCCATGACACTGGAACTCTACAATATCCTCACCCGTAAAACTGTTGGGTGCGGCAAAATAGATCATGATCGCCTGATCGATCAGTGCATTCTGCTGATTGTACAGTGAGACAAGATGGGCATAACGAGGAGTTACTATCTCCTTTTGGGAGATCGCTTTTGCAATCTGCAGTGCCCCTTTTCCGCTTATTCGAATAATAGAGATAGAGGCGACACCATGTGCAGTTGCAATAGCGGTGATGGTATTATGCATGAGGCTTTGTGTGGAAATCGTTGATCACTACAAACTTCTTGCCCGATTTTCCGGTTTTGATGGCAACATACTTGTTGGGAAATGCTTCTCTGAGCTGTTCAAGTGCAATCTGTACCAAAATACCGTCAAGAAATCGCGTTTTTGCCTTGCCGTACTTCTCTACATTTTCAATGACAGGCTGAATATAGTTGCGTATCATCTCCTGCTGAGAGGTCAAAAATTCTGCAATTTCAAGTTTGATGTAAAGCTGATATTTGCTATGCAGCCAGTTAAAGAGCATATAGGAGAGTGCATTGTAGCGATATCCCTCTTTTCCGATCAGCAAGGCGGCATCCTCACCATCGATAAAGATAAGAGCAGTGTTATCGATAACATCCACTTCTACAACATCAATATCGAAACAGGAGACTTCAAAAAGGTGCTGAAGGCTCTCCTCGATAGACTGAGAGAGCTCCCTGTCCACATAGGGTTCTTCCTCTCTGTTTTCCGACTCGAAAAAACCTTCTACCACACTGTCAGAAGAGAGCGTTGTTTCCTTCTCATCCTCAGCAGGCGCAGATAGAGCTTCCTCCTCTTTCAATGTTGTAACAATCTCTTCTGCAACAGCTTCCTCAAAACTCTGTGACGTTTCAGGAGTATCATCTTTTTCCCCAGGAGCATTGACTCTGGTAGCAACGATGATCGCCTGTCTTTTGAAAAGCCCCAGAATCCCTTTTGAAGGATACTGTATGACCTCATACTGAAGTTCTGTTACTGAACAGGAGAGTTTTGCAGCAGCAAGCTCATACGCCTTTTCAAGGGTAGGTGCTTCTACTTTGGTCATTTTGTATCCTTGCCTTTCTTATGTGCGAGTGCAGCCTTCTGGTTCTGATATGCTTTGTTGATCACATACTGCTGACCAATTGTGAAGATGTTGTTCACCACCCAGTAAAGCACAAGTCCTGACGGGAATGGCATGATGATGAACATCAGTGCCATGATAACAGGGAACCACTGGAATATCTTCTCTTGCAGCGGGTCAGTAAAATTGTTTGGTGTGATCTTCTGCTGGAACCACATACTTGCACCCATCAATACAGGAAGGATATAGTATGGATCGGCAGTTGCAAGGTTTTCGATCCATCCAGGAATCCAGACCGCTCCCTGAAGTTCATCGGCATTGAGCAGTACCCGGTAAAGTGCAAAGAAAACCGGAATCTGCAGCAGCATCGGCAAACAACCGCCCATCGGGTTGGCGCCGTGCTTTTTGTACATCTCCATCATCTTCATGTTGAGTTTCGCCGGATCATCTTTGTACTTCTCGCGAAGCTCTTTCATCTTCGGTGCAAGATCTTTGAGCTTCTGCATAGACATCATCCCCTTGTAAGAGAGCGGGAAGAGTACCAGCTTGACTAAGAGCGTGAAGAGGATAATCGCCCATCCCCAGTTTCCGATAGCAGTATGTATCCAGAGCAGTACCTTGAAGAATGGTTTTGAGAGGAATGTAAACCATCCAAACTCGATCGCATCGGTCAGTTCGGGGTTGATGGAGGCCAGTGTATGGTACTCTTTAGGACCGATATATCCGCCAAGGTGCAGTTTTTGTGTACCTTCTACAAACAGCAGCGGATCACCGTTTGCTTCTTTGAGTACAGAGACATTCATACCATCTTTGAAGTTATAGAAGAGAGAAGCTACATAACGGTCAAAAGCAGAAGCGATCTTGGCATGCTTGACCACCTCATCCCCTTTTGCTTCACCATCTTCTATGGTTGTGATCACACCATCCGGTCCCTTGATCAACGCACCGCGCACGATCATGTACATAGAAGTATCCGCCATAGGACGGTGACCCGGGGTAATGAAGTACGGCACATTCTCTGATGTTTCAACATTGATACTGTAGGCACCATTTGGCTGAATGGTCAATGTTTTTGTCAATGTTACCTTGGAAAGTTTTTGTGTCAGCGTCAGTGTGACAGGTTTATCCGATAGATCGATTTCACCCTGCATTGAAACAGCATAATGTGTTTTGAAGGCTTCATCATTCAGTGCCTGGTCTGCAAAACGTACTTCCAGCGGCTTCGGCTTGTCAGCTGCAAGAATCTGAAGATTATGCCCCTCAGCATTTTGATACTTTTTCTCCAAAAGTTCAAACTGCGCAATACGTCCAAGTGCATCAATAGACATCTTGAATGTGGGAGAAACGATGGTTGTCAAAACATCCTGATGTGTTTTCGGTGCATTATTGACTGTTTTTGTGTTTTCCGTTGCTGCTTGTTTCGCCGCCGTTTGCGGTACAGTTTTGTCAGCAATCGCAGGGGCAGATTTTGTACTCAGGTTTTGTTCTGTCTCAGTCACAGCTTTAGGTTGAAACAGATAGCTGTATCCTACAAATACCAAAAAGGAGAGTGCCAGTGCGAGAAGTAACCGTTTGTTCAGATCTTGTTGTTCCAAAATAATACCTTTATATCAGAGAATGACAGTATAGTCTCAAATGTGTTAAATTTTGTTGTGATGCTGTATGAATGCAGTACACTTTTTCAGTGCATGTAGATAGGCTTTGCGAGTTTTTGTATAATTTTCATCCAAAAGAGCCGGCTTGGCGACCAATATATAGGAGCCGCTTTTCAGTCTGTCGATATTTTCAATGAAATGTGCTCTTAGCAAACGCTTTGCTCTGTTTCTGTGAACTGCATTTCCTATTTTCTTACTGGCAACAAACCCTACTTTGAAGCTGTCAGAACTTTTGTAAAAAAGTACAAAATAGGGAGTGTGCCAGATTTTTGTGGCGTTGTTGTAAACGCCGTTAAACTCTTTACTGGTCTTAATA
>JALTYW010000006.1 GCA_027046415.1 Sulfurovum sp. | reverse complement strand
CTTCAGTGTAGGTGGTCTTGACCGAAACGGAGTCTACGACCGCATCGACGGCGACACCGGCAAGCTGTTTTTGCTCTTCAAGTGGAATACCGAGCTTTTTGTACGCTTCCAAAATCTTGGGGTCTACCTCGTCAAGGCTTTCGGGCCCTTTTTTGGGTGAGGCGAAGTAGGAGATGGACTGGTAGTCTATGGATTCATACTCCAGATGCCCCCAGTGCGGCTCTTCCATCTTTTTCCACTTCTCAAATGCTTTAAGACGCAGCTCAAGCATCCACTCGGGCTCATCTTTCTTCTTTGAAATGAATCGTATCGTATCTTCGTTGAGTCCGGGCGGTACGACATCGGTTTCGATATCTATTTCGAAACCGAGTGCATACTCACCCGAAACGGCTTTGTTGATCTCTTCTTGTGCCATGGGTTTTCCTAATTCGGAGTTATTTTGTATTATTTATAGCATAAATTGGGTTAACGGTCAAGTGATTTGGATCAAGTTTTTAAGAAAAAGTGTAAAATGAAGTGGAGCGGGAGACGGGACTCGAACCCGCGACCCTCAGCTTGGAAGGCTGACGCTCTAGCCAACTGAGCTACTCCCGCATGGAGTTCTTATCTGGTATCAGATAAAGGCTTATTGTGTAATTGCAATCGGTATTATAGCAAAAGAAGCTAAAGGGATTCCCATCTGCCATAGACCCCCTCAGTCATAAAAATAGTGCTATAATAGTGGTATAGCAAGAGCCAAGAAGGGGATATATGTTTCGATCTAAGATTCTAAGAAAGTTTTTGGTGCTGATAGGTGCGGTTCTTCTTATCTATACAGTAGTAACACTTTTTGTAGCTGTACCGAAGATAGATACTACCATTAGAGACCTCGAAGAGAAAAATGCCAAACTTGTACTGGACAAGGTTGTGATGCTGACTGAAAAAGTTGCCAAAGATCTGGAGCACTTTCGACAAGAGGCTTTAGCATGGCATAAAAGTGAACTGGTCAATATGACCTCGGTTGTTACGTCCTTATTGGAGAGTGTTTATCAAGACGTACATGTGGATTTTGCTGCATCACAGCGGTGTAGAAATACTTTTTTGGATCTGATTGGCAAAATACGATATGACCATGACAACTATTTCTTTGCATTTGATTACAACTGTACCATGCTGGCACATCCTTATATTGCAAAAGGAAGTGATATGCGTCATGTCGTCGATATTAAAGGTGAACCTATTGTACCCAGATTGCTGAAGGTTGCCAGAGAGAACGGAGAAGGTTTTACCCACTACTGGTGGCAAAGGCCGGGAAAGAACAAAAAACCGGTTGAAAAACTCTCATACAGCAAGGACTTTCCGCAATGGCAGTTTGTCATTACGACAGGGGTATATCTGGACGATATTGAAAAAGAGGTTGCCAATCGCCGAAAGGAGCTTTTTCATACATTAAGAGAGATCATGAACCGTACCAGAATTGGAAAGACAGGGTATATTTATATTTTTGACAGCCATAAAATGATCATCCACCCCAATAGCAATATTGATGGTAAAAATTTTAAAAAACTCATCAATCCGGGTAAAGGAACCTATATCTATGATGATCTGGTTAAAGCAGCACATGGAAACGGTGTGTTGCGATACAAATGGGACAAACCCTCTGATAAAGGGCATTATGTCTATGACAAAATTTCATGGATACGATATATTCCTTCTATGGATCTCTATGTTGTTTCATCGGCATACACTGATGAGTTTGAAGCTATTTCGAGATCTATTCACAATCAGCTTCTCTATCTGGGAATAGGCGTACTGCTTTTAACACTGCTACTGAGTGTTATGCTATTGCGATATCTGCTAAAACCTGTCGAAAAACTGGCACATACAGCTTCTGTAATTGCTGAGGGGAATTACCATATTAGAGCTTCTGTCGATACCAGTGATGAAATCGGTGAGCTTGCACGCAACTTCAATACAATGGTCGACAGGCTTGAAGAACAGATCAAAACGCTGGATCAGAAAGTCAAAGAGAAAACTGCTGCGTTGGAAGAGATGGCGATTACCGATCCATTGACAAAACTCTATAACCGCAGATATTTTTCGGAAGTATCACCGGAAATGTTCAGTCTTGCAAAGCGTAATAGTGAACCGTTTAGTGTACTGATGCTTGATATCGACAGGTTTAAGAAGATCAATGATACGTATGGACACCAAACAGGAGATAGAGTCATTGAAGGACTTGCAAATATCATTAGATCACTCAAAAGGGAAAGTGACATTGCCTGCAGGTATGGTGGAGAGGAGTTTATACTCTTGCTTCCTGAAACTTCTAAAGAGGGGGCACAAGAGCTTGCACACAGAATTCGTCAAACCGTTGAAAACAACAGTATAGAAGTGAATGAAAAACAAAAGGTGCATGTGACAGTAAGTATAGGTGTCGCTGTATCGGATTTTAACAAAGACAATGATGTTGAGTCGGTAATCAGGCGTGCAGATGATGCTATGTATAAAGCAAAAAAAATGGGACGTAACCGAACGTGCTATCTATAAAAATCAGATGAGAATAAGAGTGGTACCTCGGGTCGGACTCGAACCGACACGGGCAAAGCCCATCAGATTTTGAGTCTGACGTGTCTACCAGTTCCACCACCGAGGCAGGGACGTTATTGAAACGTAGGTCGAATTCTACTTGCCTAGAGCTTAAAACTACTTAAAATCATGCCATTTTGACAGATTTCATAGGTGACTAAAGTTTATCTGTTATAATATCTTCATTAATTAATATTAACTATCGTTTCAGGATTTCGAGTGAAGACCACACTGATCATAACAGCCATACTGTTTATATACGGCGCATTTTCCACATTTTTCAGAGATACTGCATTGGCGGGCAATATCGGAAAACTGGTAGGTGATACCAATATCTATCTCTTTGGATACTTTGCCTACGTCAACATTCTGCTTCTCTTTATTCCGCTTTACAAGCTCTATAGCGATGCATCTGTACGAAAAGATATCGATTTTTATTTGGGATGGATACTGCTTTTTATCGGGGCAACACTCTTTGAAGCGCTACTTGTCGATCCGGCAGATGCCGGGTTTATCGGAACACAGGTTGTTTCGTTTTTGCAGCCCTACATCGGTAAAGCGGGACTGTGGCTCTTTTGGCTGATGATTATTTCTCTTTCTGCTGTTTTCATTGTCGATGAGACATTTGAGTGGCGTGCACTGCTGCCAAAAAGAGAGAGAAGTGCCAAGCCTGCAAAACGTGCCAAAGAGGGTGGTACTGCGTTTTTTTCCAATATTACATCAGCTTTGAAAAAAGGGCTCAAACTGCTTTTGACAAATCCTTTCGCTTCTCCCAAGCTTGAGGATGAGATGATGCCTCTTGCAGTAGAAGATGAGCGCTTGGAAGAGGCACCAAAACCAAGAAAGCCTGTAAAACGCAGTGTAAAAAAGAGCACGAAGGCAGCTGTGACGGCAAAGCCGGCTGAAAAAGAAGCCCAAAAGAGTGTACCTGAACCTATCGGCACCTATGAAGAGATCGATGAGAGTATGCCGCCTTTTGATGCCGATATGAACGAAGCAGATACAGATGCACCTGTGGTGACATCCAAAAGCGGTGTACAGATCGTCAAAGAGCTGGAAGAGAACTCCAAACTGATGGAGACGCTTGAGAAGGGTAAAACCGAGAAACCCAAAAATTTCAAGTTGCCAAAACTCGATTTCCTGCAAAAAGCACCCAAGCAGAAAAAGCGTGTCAATGAAGCGGAGATAGACCGCAAATCGGGCAATCTTATTGAAAAACTCAAACTCTTCAACATTAACGGGGATGTGGTGCGAACCTATAGCGGACCACTGGTTACGACCTTTGAGTTCAAGCCTGCCCCCAATGTCAAAGTCTCCAAAATCCTTGGGCTTCAGGATGACCTTGCCATGGCACTCAGTGCAGAGACCATCCGTATTCAGGCACCGATCCCCGGGCGTGATGTTGTCGGTATCGAGATCCCCAATGAAGAGAGTGACATTATCTACCTGCGTGAGATTTTAGAGAGCGACCTGTTCCAAAACTCCAAGTCGCCGTTGACCATTGCGCTGGGAAAAGACATTGTAGGCAAGCCGTTCATTACCGACATTAAAAAGCTGCCGCATCTGCTTATTGCCGGTACGACAGGATCGGGTAAATCGGTCGGGATCAATGCCATGATCCTTTCACTGCTTTACAAGAACGATCCTGAGCACCTGAAGCTGATGATGATTGATCCGAAGATGCTGGAGTTTTCCATCTATGATGATATTCCGCACCTGATCACACCGGTCATTACAGAGCCCAAAAAAGCTATCGCTGCATTGGCAAATATGGTGGCGGAGATGGAGCGGCGTTACCGTCTGATGGCAGACAAACGTACCAAGAACATCGACAACTACAACGAGAAGGTCAAACGTGACGGCTCTGCCGAACCGATGCCGTTTATTGTTGTCATCATTGATGAACTTGCCGACCTGATGATGAATGGCGGTAAGGAGGTAGAAACTTCCATAGCCCGTCTGGCGCAGAAGTCAAGAGCCTGTGGGATTCACCTCATTGTGGCGACTCAGCGTCCGAGTGTCGATGTGGTTACGGGTATCATTAAAGCAAACCTGCCTTCTCGTCTGAGCTACCGTGTCGGTCAGAAGATAGACTCTAAGGTCATTCTTGACTCCACAGGTGCCGACAGCCTGCTTGGACGTGGAGACGGGCTCTTTACTCCTCCGGGTACTACCGGACTGGTACGCATCCATGCACCGTGGGCGACAGAAGAGGAGATAGAAGAGATTGTTGAGTTTATCAAGGCACAGCGTCTGCCGGAGTATGATGAGAGCTATCTTATCGAGGGCGGCGGTGTTTCCGATAAGGGGGAAGAGTGTGAAATTGAACTCGATCCACTCTATGAAGAGGCAAAAGCGGTGGTGCTTGCCGACAAAAAAACCTCCATCTCCTACCTTCAGAGAAAACTGCAGATCGGGTACAACCGTTCGGCAAATATCATTGAGCAGCTTGAGGCAACAGGGGTGCTGTCTGCGCCTAATGCCAAAGGAAACAGAGAGATCATCGCCTGATTCTTTTTGCTTTATTTGGTAACACTGTCTGCAAAATTTCCGCTTTTTCTGTAACTATCTGATACAGATATTCCATCTGCTTTTCTTCCTCTTATCATTCAAATAAGATTTAACCCTATTTGGGTAGTATTTACCTACCAAATAACTATAAACAGGAGACCACTATGGCCTTAGTAGAAGAATATAAAGCACACACCGAAGAACGTGCAAAACTCGGTGTACCCCCGCTGCCTTTGAATGCAAAGCAGGTTGCAGAACTTGTTGAACTGCTTAAAGCAGATAAGGTAGAAGATGCAGATTATCTGTTGGGTCTGCTCAAGAACCATGTACCTGCGGGTGTGGATGATGCTGCCTATGTTAAAGCGGCATTTTTGAATGATATTGTACAGGGTAATGCAAAATCACCGGTGATCACACCACTTGATGCTGTCAAGATCCTTGGTATGATGCTGGGCGGATACAATGTAGGTCCGCTGATCGAAGCACTCAAGAGTGACGACAAAGAGATCGCTCAGGCTGCTGCAGATGAACTGAAAAACACTATCCTTGTCTATGCAGACTTTGAAACGGTCAAAAAATTGATGGAAGAGGGTAACCCGTATGCCAAAGAGGTGATCGAATCATGGGCAAATGCTGAGTGGTTCTACAACAAAGAGCCTCTGGCAGAAGAGATTACGGTAACTGTCTACAAAGTACCGGGTGAAACCAACACAGATGATCTCTCTCCGGCATCTGAAGCGTTTACCCGTGCAGATATTCCGTTGCATGCACAGTCTTTCCTTCAGGCAAGAATGGACAAGCCGCTTGAGACAATGGAAGAACTGAGACAAAAAGGTCATCCACTTGCTTATGTCGGTGATGTTGTTGGTACCGGTTCTTCAAGAAAGTCCGGGATCAACTCGGTTCAGTGGCACATGGGTCACGATATCCCCGGTATTCCAAACAAGAGAACAGGCGGTGTGGTCATCGGTTCTATCATCGCGCCGATCTTCTTCAACACAGCGGAAGATTCAGGATGTCTGCCTATCCAGGCACCTGTAGACAAGCTTGAGACCGGTGATGTGATCACCATCAAGCCTTATGAAGGTGTGATTGAAAAAGATGGTGAGGTTGTTTCTACATTTGAACTCTCTCCAAATACACTTCCTGATGAGATGAGAGCGGGTGGACGTATCCCACTGATCATCGGTAAGGGACTGACTGCAAAAGCGAGAGAAGCACTTGGTATGGATGTAGGCGATATCTTCATGAAGCCTTCACAGCCTGAAGATGACGGCAAAGGCTACACACTTGCGCAAAAAATGGTTGGTAAAGCGTGTGGTATGGAAGGTGTCAAACCTGGTGTCTACTGTGAGCCTGTCTGTACGACTGTCGGTTCTCAAGATACCACAGGGCCAATGACAAGAGATGAGATCAAAGAGCTTGCGGCACTCAGCTTCGGTGCAGACTTTGTACTTCAGTCATTCTGTCATACAGCGGCCTATCCAAAGCCTGCAGATATTGAACTGCAGCATACACTGCCAAAATTCTGGACAGAAAGAAAAGGGTTTATCCTCAGACCGGGTGACGGTGTTATCCACAGCTGGCTGAACCGTATGTGTCTGCCAGATACAGTAGGAACCGGTGGTGACTCTCATACACGTTTCCCAATCGGTATCAGCTTCCCGGCAGGTTCAGGGCTTGTAGCGTTTGCAGCGGTTACAGGAATGATGCCACTTACTATGCCAGAGTCTGTTCTGGTCAAGTTCAAAGGTGAAATGCAGCCTGGTATCACCCTGCGTGACCTTGTCAATGCCATTCCTTACCAAGCAATCAAAGATGGTCTGCTAACTGTTGAGAAGAAAGGCAAGAAAAACATCTTTGCAGGGCGTATCCTTGAGATTGAAGGGCTTGAGCAGCTTAAGTGTGAGCAGGCATTTGAACTTTCCGATGCCTCTGCTGAACGTTCTGCTGCGGCATGTACGGTCAAGCTTGACAAAGAGCCTATCATCGAGTATCTTGAGTCAAATATCGTACTGATCGAAGAGCTGATCGAGCAGGGCTATGAAGACAAAGAGACACTCCAAAGACGTGCAGACAAGATGAGAGAGTGGATCAAAAATCCTGAGCTTCTTGAGAGAGATGCCGATGCAGAGTATGCAGCAGTGATTGAGATCGACCTCAATGAGATCACCGAGCCGATCCTTGCATGTCCGAACGATCCGGATGATGTGGCGACACTCTCTGAGATCCTTGCCGATCCAAACCGTCCAACTGAAAAAATTGATGAAGTCTTTGTTGGTTCATGTATGACTAACATCGGACTCTTCCGTGCACTTGGTGAAGTACTCAGAGGTGAAGGTGCTGTGAAAGCTAGAACGTGGGTTGTACCGCCAACCAAGATGGATGAGAAACAGCTTACAGAAGAGGGCTACTATGCGATCTTCGGTACGGCCGGTGCAAGAACAGAGGTACCGGGATGTTCTCTCTGTATGGGTAACCAGGCGCGTGTGGCTGACAATGCGATTGTATTCTCTACCTCTACAAGAAACTTCGACAACCGTCTTGGTAAAGGCGCACAGGTATATCTTGGTTCTGCAGAGGTTGCAGCGGTTGCGGCACTCCTTGGACGTC
>JALTYW010000005.1 GCA_027046415.1 Sulfurovum sp. | reverse complement strand
TGCTTGACCGCCAATCAAGCAAGCAGATTAATCCCGTGCGGCCGGATACATAGAAATATGTTTGTCCGTGCTGTGGTGGGGACTGTGGATTGAGATATCCGCTTTTACCCAATCATATCTTTGGAACATGGGCGACTTGGAAACGGTGCTTTATCACCTAAGCGATAAAGTGCCTGTTATGTTTGAAGTGGTGGAAATCCACATGGAGGAGGTATCTCGAAAGAATACAACTCCATCACGGTGGGGGAGGTCGTAAGGGTTAATAACCTTACTGGTAGTAATACCATGACTGAATAGCTCAACCCGTAAAGGGCTCCTGGCAAGGCAGGAGTTAAAGCCGCTGACTAAGAAAGCGGCAACCGTGTAATGCTTTATATGATGAAACAACTCAACTGATATGAAACTATACTATCCATAGAAAACCTTTTTCGAGGTGAGTAATACGAAGCTTCTATATTCTGTCGTTAGAGAAGTATGGTGGATAATTCAACATCTAAGTAAAGCGAGATAAGACAAGCATAACTAACAAGGCAAGCACCGAACGGCTTTTATTAAAGTGCGAGGTGCGAGAGGTGTAGTGATAGAGTTTGAACATGGATGCGGGAGTGTCGTGTTTGTGTGAAGTTCGTAAGTGTGGCAACTTACATTCAATGAACTGCTCAAAAGCTACTGCGAGGCGATTTATAATATGGGGCTGGCACCCCTTGAATATTCTAAGAGTGTTCATGAGGTGCCAGTCGTCGAGAGACTTCTATCCTCTATGCGAGAGCATACCGTCCAAAGAGGCGGGGTACTGTGAGATTGGGTGAATGTCCGCTTCTTTTAGGTGCTTTTACTAAGGAGGTAAAATCATTATGAAAAGAGCAGAAACATTAAAGGAATTCACACATCTAGTGCTGTCCTATGTAGGTACAGGATATGGTTATTACAAAATATCGCATATACCTGACAAAAAGAGCCACAGAACGGTTCAAATACTAAAAAAGGTATCAGAGCATTACCAGACACAATTAAGTCAAGGGAAACGACAATACAGAAGAAAACGAGGGATTGCTAATTATGCTTTGGTCAGCTATAAGAACATCATTGTCGTGCTTCATACGGAAGGCAAAAGTATTGATGAAGAGAGGGACTTCAAAAGGATTGGCAAAAAAGGCATGAGTTTAGAGCTTTCTAAGTTCCTGACCTTGATACTCTTTAAGGATGAACGGGATAAATGGACTTACCGGCTTGGAAGAGAGACTTTCTTGTTCTTCAAGGGGGAACTTGAAGTGGCTTACGAACACTCCAACGGTAGAAAGTTTCATACCCTTAAAGCAATGTTCAATCATTTGCCGCCGTATATGGGTATAGGGAAACAAAAAATAGCATTAAATAAACATATTAAAAAACTTAAAAAAGCAAAGCGACCCAATAAATATTGGGGATTATTTTAGTGCTTATACTGTTGTAAAGCCCCATTAGACGGACAATTCAAGCAGAAAAAAACAAAATAGGTATAGA
>JALTYW010000004.1 GCA_027046415.1 Sulfurovum sp. | reverse complement strand
CCATTCACCCTGTAGATGTCGATGCACAGGGGCTAAAGATAGAAACACTTAAAAAGACAGGGGCGCACATCATCTACATCACCCCTTCGCACCAATACCCCACAGGTGTTGCTATGCCCATCGCACGCAGACAGCAACTCATTGCCCATATGCAGCGTATCGGCGGCGTGATCATCGAAGATGACTATGACAGCGAACTGGCATACTACACCCGCCCCATTCCGTCGCTGCAGGGGTTGGATGGAGGTTCGTGTGTGGTCTATTTGGGTACCTTTGCCAAAGCCTTGTCGCCTGCCGTGCGTGTGGGGTATATGGTGCTACCGGAGTGGATACATACGCTTTACAAAGAGAGTTATGACAGCCATTTTGCCGGTGTTAGCATCACTACACAGCTCACCCTTGCAGCTTTTATGAGAGAGGGGCATTGGGAGAGGCATCTACGGCGCATGCGTACACTTAACAAAAAGAAACACAATGCCATGAAAGAGGCGATAGCAACCTATCTTGGCGACAGCTGCAAGGTCGTTGCCGAGGGAGGGGGACTCTCACTGCTGATCGTACCGACAAAAGAAGCATTTAACTGGCAAAAGTTGCAGAGATTGGCAGAACAGGAAGGCATAGCGATCTATCTTGCCAAAGAGCGCAGCGGTACGGCATTTGAAGCGCTGCGTATGGGGTTTGGTGGCTTTAGACTGGAGGAGATAGACGAAGCGGTACGGGCTTTTGCCAAAGTGTGGTTTATGGCCTATTCAGCATAGGTGCACTATACTTCCACAACTTTCACAAGGAGCAGACCATGAAAACTTTTTTCTCTTTCTATACCACAACAATGCTCCTTTGGCAGTGGCGTTAAGCCTGCCGTTCTTTTCTTAGCCGATATCTTACTATCACTGTTTCTGTTTTGATGTGATGCTGTGTAGACGTAGCATTTTACGATAATTGAAAATCTATAAAGGATAATTAGCGTTATGGCACAGATAAAAATATATGGGCTGGGTACCCATCTTGATACTATAAAACCAACACTTTCAGATGTGATACATTCGTGTGTGGTTGAAACACTCAAATTTCCAAAAGAGAAGCGTTTTCACCGATTTTTTCCTATGAAAAGGGAGGACTTTTACTTTCCGAAAGATCGCAGTGACGCCTATACGATCATTGAAGTTATGATGCTGGAGGGACGCAGCAAAGAGACAAAGAAAAATCTCATAAAGATGCTCTTCACGCAAATAGAAAGCCAACTAAGCATCGCTCCAAACGATGTGGAGATCGTCATTACCGAAGCACCGGCACACTGTTTTGGGTTTCGCGGGATGTGCGCAGATGAGATTGCACTTGAGTATAAGGTAGAGGTTTAAAATGATAGGCAAAAACAGTTATGATAATTTGAAAGTATAAAGGAAAGACCAATGAAACTGGAAAACACCGTTCCGTGGGGACGAAAAGTGTGAGTATGCGTGCCAAAAGGGAGCAGACGAGATGCTCCAGATCAGTCGATGAACT
>JALTYW010000003.1 GCA_027046415.1 Sulfurovum sp. | reverse complement strand
GCTAGATACTAAATTTATAAAAAATAAGGAGAGTCAATGAAGATCAGAGCACAAAAACAGATTATTGAATCGATACTTATCAATCTGCAGCCATTTCTGGAAAAAAAAGATGCCAGTCAGATTACTTCCCATATTCTGTTTCAATCTCAGGGAGAGAAATGTATCATCAAAGCAACAGACAATGAAATAGGTCTCAGTATCACTACTGACCATATTCTTATTGAATCTGAAGGAAGTTTCACGGCAAACGGTAAAAAACTTCTCGATATTGTCCGTATCCTCAAAGATGACGAGATCATTCTTGAACTTTTAAACGATACACTTGTTATCAAACAGAAACATTCCAAATTTAAACTACCTGTTTTCGATCCTTCCGGATACCCTCTCTTCCCAACTTCGGATAACAAACCAAAAATCTCATTGGACTCTCTAAGCCTTATTCAAAACCTTAAAAAAATATCACCTGCCATCGATACGAACAATCCGAAATTCGAACTTAACGGTGCTTTGATCAACATCAAACCGGATGCAACAGATCTCGTAGGTACTGATACACGCCGTCTTGCCATCGCTACCATTCCAGGTTCCAACACTGAAGCACTTTCTCTAATCGTACCTAAAAAAGCGATTCTTGAAATTCAAAAACTTTTCCTTGACCAGATCGATATCTATTTTGATGAGACCAATCTTATCATTGCCAACGAAAACTACTTCTTCTATACAAGACTCATCAACGGAAAATTCCCTGACTATCAGAGAATTATCCCTTCAAGTGTCAAACATAGTGTCACCCTCCCTAAAAAAGAGATGGTTGATGCCATCAAGATGATCACAACTATTTCACAAGAGATTAAAATGACACTCCTGAGTGATGTTATTATCTTCAATTCACTCAGTGCAGACAATGTCGAGGCAAAAACAGAGATAGAACTTACTACCGGACTTTCAGAAAAATTTGAAATTTCTTTCAACAGCAGATATATTCTCGATTTTATTTCCCAAATTGAAAAAAATGAATTTCTTATGGAGTTCAATGAATCTACATTGCCATTTATCGTCAAAGACGACAATTTTATCACGATCATTATGCCGATCGTAGCATAGTTCACAGAAAAGAGGACAGTACAATAATGAATGAAAGCATGACAAAATATATTTTTGTTACAGGAGGGGTACTCAGTTCCCTCGGAAAAGGTATTACCGCTGCAAGTATCGGTACACTGCTTAAACATACAGGAGAGAGGGTAGGAGTCCTTAAATTAGATCCCTATATTAACGTTGATCCGGGAACCATGTCACCTCTTGAACACGGAGAGGTTTTTGTTACCAAAGACGGTGCTGAGACCGATCTTGACCTTGGGCACTATGAGCGGTTTCTCGATACATCCCTGACACAAAACAACAACTTTACAACAGGGCAGGTCTATAAAACTGTCATTGAAAACGAAAGAAAAGGGAAGTATCTGGGTAAGACTATTCAGGTTGTACCCCATATTGTCAATGAGATCAAAGAGCGTATTTTCCGTGCAGGAGAGGGGAAAGATATCCTGATTGTAGAGCTTGGTGGAACAACCGGTGATATTGAAGGTCTGCCTTTTCTTGAAACTATCCGTCAAATCAAACATGAGCTTGGCAAAAACAGGGTGATGAATGTGCATGTAACCCTGCTGCCCTATATCAAAGCAGCCGGTGAGTTGAAAACCAAACCGACCCAGCATTCTGTGCAGGAGCTTCGCCGTATCGGTATTGCACCGCATATGCTGGTACTGCGTGCAGAAGTACCCGTAAGCAGTGAGATCAAACGAAAGATCGCCTACAGCTGCGATGTGGATGAAGATTCCGTCATTGTTGCAGAAGATGCTGCGACCATCTACCAGGTACCGCTCAATTTCCTCAGACAGGATATTCTCACACCTATCTGCAAACAGCTTGAACTGGAAGAGTGCCAGCCCAAAATGGATGAGTGGACCGATCTGGTGCATAAGATCATCATGCCACAGGATGAAGTCAAGATTGCATTTGTTGGAAAATACCTTGATCTCAAAGAGTCCTACAAGTCTTTGACAGAGGCATTGGTACATGCCGGTGCCCATCTTGACAGCCGTGTGAACATCAAATGGGTTGATTCGGAAAAAGTAGAAGAAGAGGGGGCTGCGAAGTTCCTGAACGATGTAGACGGCGTACTGGTTGCCGGTGGTTTTGGAGAGCGTGGGGTAGAGGGAAAAATTCTCTCTATTCAGTATGCAAGAGAGAACAACATTCCTTTCCTCGGTATCTGTCTGGGTATGCAGCTGAGTATGGTTGAGTTTGCCAGAAATGTTCTAGGACTCACAGAGGCGAACTCTGTCGAGTTCAATGAAAATACGCCGGATCCTATCATCTATCTGATCGATGAGTTTATCGATGCCAGCGGTTCAAGACAGGTGCGTACGACTACCTCACCGATGGGTGGTACGCTCAGACTGGGTGAGTATGAGTGTGAGACGAAAGAGGACTCCAATCTTAGAAAAGCCTATGATGCCAGTGTCATTTACGAAAGGCACAGACACCGCTACGAAGCGAATCCTGCGTACCGTGAGCAGTTTGAAGCCAACGGTATGGAGATTACAGGGGAGTCACACGGATTGATAGAAGCTGTAGAGGTTAAAGACCATCCTTGGTTCCTCGGTGTACAGTTCCACCCTGAATTTACTTCCCGTCTGCAAAATCCGAACCCTGCCATTTTGGCATTTGTCAAAGCAGCGGCAGCTTCCCAAAATGACTGAATATCTAACGCTTGAGGCGTTAGAAAATCTTCTTCAAAAGCGTTTTAAAGAGGGATTTCTCTCCCTTAAAGACCTGCCTCATCCCTCAACCTTTAAAGATATGGATATCGCTACAGAGCGTATTGTCCGTGCTGTCAAAAACCGTGAAAAGATCACAGTGGTCGGTGACTATGATGTTGACGGTGTGACTGCCACAACACTTATGAAGCTCTTTTTTGAAGAGATAGACTATCCGGTAACATGGATCATCCCAAACCGTTTCAAAGACGGTTACGGACTCTCTTCCTCCATCGTTCCGCGCCTTGAGGGAACCGATCTTGCCATTACGGTCGATAACGGTATTGCAGCGGTGGATGCTGCACGGATGTGTAAAGAGAAAGGTATCGACCTTATCATTACCGATCACCATCTGCTTCCTCCAACACTTCCTGAAGCCTATGCGATCATTGATCAAAAACAGCCTGAATGTACTTTTCCCTACGAAGAGGTGTGCGGTGCGCAGATTGCATGGTATCTGATCGCTTCGCTGAAAAATGCGCTGGGGATCAAAATAGATATGATGTCCTATATGGAACTTGCGGCTATTGCCATTATTGCCGATATGATGCCGTTGCAGCATATTAACCGTGCAATGGTCATTGCCGGACTGCAGTCACTTTCCAAAAGCAGCAGACCTGCTGTCAGAGCCTACAGAGAATATACCCAAAAAGAGCATCTCAATGCCGAAGATATAGGGTTTTTTCTGGCTCCTTTGCTTAACAGTGCAGGGCGGATGGAGGATGCCTCCTATACCGTCGAGTTTCTCACATCCAAAAACATTTACGATGCCAGGGTGCGTCTGCAGCGGCTGGTAGATTTCAATGAACGCAGAAAAGAGACAGAATCATCAATCACAAAAGAGGCACTCTCCTGTACAGATGATACTTCAGTGACAGTGGTCAGCGGAGCTTCTTGGCATGAAGGGGTGGTGGGGATTGTGGCAGCACGGGTTGCACGTGCCCGCAAACGTCCCTGCATTGTACTGAGTGACAACGGCAATGGTATGCTTAAAGGAAGCGGCAGAAGTTTTGGCAATGTTGATCTTTTTGCTTTGGTTGATAAAACACGTCCCCTGCTTGAAAAGTTTGGTGGTCACGCCGCAGCGGTGGGATTGAGCCTTTCCAAAGAGAATCTTGAAGCATTCAGAAAAGAACTTGATAGTTTAGGCAAAGCAGTCTGCGAAGAGAGTGGTGAATTTACAGATGAGGAGATTGTCGGTAAACTCCATTTTCGCGACATCACCTTTGCATTGACAACGTTTTTAAAAAAATTTGAACCATATGGACAGGGCAATCCTGTACCAAAATTTATCACAAAGGGAGTGTGTATACAGGCAGTATCGAAGATGGGAAAAGAGGGAAACCATCTTAGGTTTATGTTTGAACAGGACGGTGTTGTTCATCAGGGTGTACAGTTTAAAACAGAAGAGGCGTATCTGCCCGGCACGTTTGTAGATATTGTCTATACTGTCAGTGAAAACTATTTTCGCGGAAATGTCACTCTTCAGTTGATGATAGAAGAGATTTTAGAGTAATGACTGATATTTTTATACATTTTTTCAGTGCAGTGAAGAGTGCTTTTCTGAACTCAAGAGATTCTAATGCATAATCCGGGATAATTAACCAGCAAATACTGTCGTAAGGAACGATCGTGAAAGAGTTTGATGTCATTGCCCTGAAAGATGCTGTAGCGCTTGCAGTAAAAAAAGCAGTACCAAAATGTGAATATGAGATGGTTATGCTGCAAGAGGCTCATGGTAGGGTTCTCGCTGAAGATATCGTTGCATGTAAAAACCTCCCCTCCTTTAACAATTCAGCTATGGATGGATTTGCCTACAGACATGATGAAGGCGGAAAACGGCTGCGTATTGCCGGATCAATCTTTGCAGGTGATGTACCTGAACCTGTGCTTCAGGATGATCAGTGTTACAAAATTATGACCGGTGCGCAACTGCCATCAGACGTTGATACTGTTGTTCCCATAGAGATGTGCAGTGATATTACCGAATCAGAGGTAACCATACCGGAAAGTGTTGCCAAAGGTGCCAATTTCAGAAAAAAAGGCGAAGAGGTCAAAGCAGGGGAGAGAGTGCTTTTAAAAGGAACCATTCTGTCCGCTTCAGAAATAGCACTGCTTGCAGCACAGGGAATTGTTGCAGTCAAAGTTGTAACAAAACCAAGGATTGTCGTTGTTTCTACAGGCAATGAGATCAAAGAGCCATGGATGTGTGCCAGCGAAGATGAGATATACAATGCCAATGCGTTCGGTATTGGGGCACTGCTTGGTGAATTTGGATTTGAATATACTTATGCAGGTGCCATTCCAGATGATTTGGAAGCAACCGTCGCATTTATTGCCAAACTGAAATCGTATGATGTGGTCTTAACGACAGGTGGTATCTCTCAAGGGGATGCCGATTTTCTATACGAAGCGTTTGTTCAGAATGGATTGAAGCCTTTCTTTCATGGGGTTAACCTTAAACCAGGACGTGCTGTAATGATGGGAGAAATGGAAAATACATTTGTCATGGCAATGCCGGGTAATCCCTTGACGACAATGTTAACAGTATATGCACTCTCTATTCCTGTACTCTATGCTGTCAGTGGGGCGGATAGATGTTACCACAATGTGGTCTATGCCCGTTTTTCTCAGGACTTGAAACTGCGTGGAGGAAGAACCAATATGGTCATCGGTACACTTGAGAACGGCTCTTTTAGCCCAACACGCAACAATAAGATAGGTTCAGGGATGCTAACGCCTTTATGTGAGAGCAATGCGGTTGCATTTTTTGGAGAATCGGTTGATTATATAGAAGAAGGATGTATGGTAAAAGTGTTGTGTTTTGCAGATGAAAGCAGGGCAGTTGAAGATCATACTGTCAATGATACGGTGTTGTAATAGGTTATCCTTTTTACCAATTTTAATAATGATTGCAGTATCATAGGGAAACCTCATCTAAAGGAGTTCCTATGGATCATCAGATAAAAAGCAGTACTGTAGCGTTTAATGCGCTGCAGAGTGAAGGCGGTATGAGCCGAAGAGATGCCCTGAAAGTCATGGGGCTGACCGGTGGGGCAGCCATGATGATGGGTGCTCCGACACCTGTTCAGGCAGGACCAAGCAGCGAGAAAAAAGTAAAACTGCTTATTGTCGGTGGGGGTGCGGGAGGTATTATGGCACTGGCGCGTCTGAAACGTGCACTTCCCAATGCCGATATTACCATCATTGCACCTAATGAGATACATATTTATCAACCCGGTCAGATATTTATGGCTGCGGGACTCTATGCACATGATGATGTTATTCGTCCCAACAAGGAGTTCATTTCCGATGATGTGAATTGGATCAAGGATGAGGTAACGACTTTTGATCCAGATAACAACAAAGTAGTTACACGCAGCGGAAAAGAGGTGGGATATGACTATATGGTTGTTGCAACAGGTATTGTTTACCACTATGACTGGATCAAGGGGCTTACTGAAGCCGATATTGGTACCAATGGTATCTCCAGTGTTTATTTAAGCGACCTTGAAAAGGGAACAACCAAAGGAGGAGAGGTTACCTGGAAGTGGTTTAATGATCTCAAAGCCGCTGCCGCTTCGGGCAAAAAACCAACCGTCATTTATACCCAACCCTCTACACCTATCAAATGTGGCGGTGCGCCACAGAAAATCCTTTACCTGAGTGCAGATCATCTCAAAAAAGAGGGCTTGGGAGCAAACTATATTTTCGCTACCAGCAGCGGAAAGCTCTTTGGCATCCCGTCTATTGCCAAATCACTTGAATCAACCCAGAAAAAATACGATACCATTACCAACAAATTCAAACATAATCTTGTTGCTATAGATGTGAAAAAGAGAGTTGCTACTTTTGAAGAGACCTATGAAGTCAAAGGTGAGTATGATGAAGATCTTCAAGAGTATGATATGATCACAAAGAAACGTCAGGTGGAGATGAAGTATGACTTTATTCATGTTGTGCCACCAATGTCACCGCCAAAAGCAGTGATTGATTCACCCCTTGGTTGGCAGAAAGGATCTGCGAAAGGGTGGCTGGAGGTCGATATGCATACCCTTCAGCACAGACGATACCCCAATGTTTTTGGGATGGGAGATGTGCTGGGTATCCCAAAAGGGAAGACTGGCGGTTCCGCAAGGCATCATGGCCCGGTTGTACAGGAAAATCTTGTAGCAGTGATCGAAGGAAAAAAACCTACGGCGAAATTTGACGGCTATACTGTCTGCCCACTCAAAACAGACTATGGCCATATTGTCATGGCAGAGTTCAATTACGATGGGCTTGCTCCAACCATTCCATTCCTGGATCCTGCCAAACCACGATGGTTCTGGTGGGCATTTGATCTCTATATGCTCAAGCCGATGTACTGGTACCTGATGATGCGTGGTCTGATGTAATTGCGGCGGCTGCACGCATGGCACTGACCCATGCAAAATGGAAGTTGAATCCGCCCCTGTCACCGTCTACATCAAGTATTTCTCCTGCAAAATAGAGGTTGGGTATATATTTAGACTCCATGGTTTGGGGGTTTACTTCTGCCGTATCGATACCGCCTGAAGCTACTTCCGCATAGTCAAACCCCCGGGTATCGCTGATACTGAGTTTAAGGTGTTTGATGGTATAGACGAGTTTGCCTATCTCTTTTCTGTTCAGCATCTTTTCTGTATTTGCCTTACATCCTGATACATTGAGAATATGGTGGACGATTTTTTTGGGCAGTATTCCCTGTAGCCAGAGTGAAAGGGGTTTGTTACTCTCGGCATGGAGGTTTTGCAGCAGCAGATTGGTCAGTCTCTCTTTGCTGAAATCGGGTATGAGATCAAGCGAGAGTTCACAGTAGTCAAACTGTGCCAGATGGTGTGCTGCCTGACGGCTGAGGTCGAGTATAGCCAGTCCGCTGATG
>JALTYW010000002.1 GCA_027046415.1 Sulfurovum sp. | reverse complement strand
CCTCTTCTACATTGGATACCCCAATAATTTTAATATTCTCTTTTACCTCATCTGGAATATCATCCAGATCTCTTTCATAATTTTTTATCGGAATAAGCGCTTTTTTCACGCCCGCTTTATAGGCTGCTATCAACTTCTCTTTCAAACCGCCAATAGGCAGTACTTTTCCGGTCAGTGTTACCTCTCCTGTCATGGCGACACGGTTGTCGACCTTTTGATTGCTTAAAATGGAAGCGATGGCAGTCACCATTGTGATGCCGGCACTTGGACCATCTTTTGGGGTCGCCCCTTCAGGTACATGGATATGCAGATCGTACCGTTTATAGACCTCACTCGGATCCACCTCAATCCCCTCCTCACGTTCTTTGAGTGTATGGGGAATTGCAGATGCGGGTACCTTCAGTTTGCGCGCATCGATCAATATCTTCACAACTGAATGCGCGATACGCACAGACTCTTTCATCACATCCCCGAGGCTTCCGGTAAGCTGCAAGCCGCCTTTACCCCGTATTTTGATCGCTTCAATCGTCAGCACATCACCACCCACTGCGGTCCATGCCAGTCCTGAGACAACACCCACCTGAGGCTTCTTGTCAACGAGTGAAATCTCAAACACCTTCTTGTCAACAAATTTGGTGAGATTCTTTTTGGTAATGCGTACTTCCTCTCTCTCACGCTCCTCCAGCAGCATACGTGCCGTCTTTCGCATCAAAGAGGCGATGCGTCGTCTGAGGTTACGTACCCCGGCTTCTCTGGTGTACTCGTCAATCAATATACGCAATGCTTTGTCTGAAATATGGAACTCATGCGGCTTGAGCGCATGCTTTTTCAGCTCCTGTGGTATCAGATAACGCCTTGCTATCTCAAATTTCTCCTTAGGGGTATAGGAGTTAAGCCCGATGAACTCCATACGGTCTCGCAACGGTGCCGGAATGCGCCCTACATCGTTTGCCGTAGCGATAAATACAGCTTTGCTCAGATCGATATTGAAGTTCAAGTAGTAGTCACGGTATTTGCTGTTCTGCTCAGGATCGAGTATCTCCAAAAGTGCAGCGGTCGGGTCACCCCGCATACTGCGTCCTACTTTGTCTATCTCATCAAGTACAATGACCGGATCCATACTCTTGGCTTCAATGAGCCCCTGTACAAGACGTCCCGGCATGGCACCCACATAGGTACGTCTGTGCCCACGAAGCTCATTGACATCCTCAAGTCCGCCCAGTGCTATACGCACCAATGGTCTGCCGAGCGCATGGGCTATGGAGTTTGCCAAAGAGGTTTTTCCTACTCCCGGAGGTCCTGCAAAACAGAGGATGGCACCTCCAGTCTCTTTCTGTTTCACACCCCTTAGCATGGCAAGCTCACGTACAGAAAAGAACTCGACAATACGCTCTTTGGGTTTTTCAAGCGAATAGTGGTCTTTGTCAAGCTCTCTGGCAACATCATCGACCGAAAGGCTCTTCTTGCTCATTTGTCCAAAAGGCAGATCAAGTACCCATTCCAGATAGCTCTGCAGCAG
>JALTYW010000001.1 GCA_027046415.1 Sulfurovum sp. | reverse complement strand
GTTCGGTGTAAGCGGTGCTGACAAAGACGAAAAGAAGGAACAGGGGTGTTAAGATAGGATACATGCTAACTCCAAAATACTTTTTAGATTATAGCATGCTATATGCAATTTTCCTTGGCATAAGGTAAAAAGAGAGAATTATGCTACTATTCGCTTTGAAAAGTAAAGGATAAAAACAATGCCGATTTTTGCACTGCAATCTCTCGCCGGAGGCTTCCTTGATGAAGACCTTGAGCACTTCAACAAAGAGTTTGACGACTGGTGTGTGCAGTTTGAGAGTATGGAAGATGCACAACTGCTGCTTGATACTCTTGAGAAAAAGGAGAACATCAAGATCGTGGAGATCACGCCGCTGAGCTATCCCAAATACTTCTTTCCAAAACTGCAGGGCATCATCCACGCCACACGCGAATATGACGGTAAGATCATCTGCATTGTCGAGCCGCAGATGGGGATGAGCTTTCGCATTGCCATCTGTGACATGCAGACGAAAAAGGTACGGGTCTTAAAAACACGCTACAAGAGTGCTCTCAGTGCAGAAGGGGCATTTGCCAATCTCTCTTTTGATTTGTGACATTCGTGGATAATGTCTGATTTGACATTCATTGAAAAAGTAGCTAATATAGTATCAAATAAAGTACTTTAAAGGATATACTATATGACACAGATCTTAGCGAACTATACTGCCAGTATCTCCGAACTCAAGAAAAGTCCCTCGACCATCATAGAGGAGGCGGGTAACGAGGCGGTTGCTATCCTTAACCATAATAAACCCAGTGCCTACCTTGTACCAAGCGCTCTGTATGAAAAGATGATGGAGATCATCGATGACTACTATTTGGCTCAATTGGTTAGAGAGAGACAGAATGATGGAGAAGAACCCATCAAGGTAGAGTTGGATGAGCTACTCTCTTGAGTTCAAACCTAAAGCGTTAAAAGAGTGGAAAAAGCTTGACCATAGCATTAAGCTGCAGTTTCACAAGAAGCTCAAAGAGCGATTGGAAAATCCGCATGTGCCGCATTCAAAATTGAGCGGGTTTCAAAATGTCTACAAGATCAAGCTTAGAAGTTCAGGATTTCGACTGGTCTATGAAGTGATAGATGAAAAGATAGTGGTTATAGTACTATCTGTAGGCAAGAGAGAAGATGGTGCTGTCTATAGCGACCTTGAGAAGAGAAGAGGAAAATAAGATGTTACACATCTCCAACACCGTCACCCTTGATGAAAATGAAGTAGAGTTCTCTGCCATACGGGCACAGGGCTCCGGTGGGCAGAAGGTCAACAAGGTGGCAGCAGCGGTACATCTTCGCTTTGACATTGCCGCATCCTCGCTGCCTGAGCACTACAAAGAAAAACTCCTTTCGCTTAAGGACAAGCGTATCACCAAAGAGGGCATTGTCGTTATCAAATCCCAACAGCACCGCAGTCAGGAGCAAAACAGGGCTGAGGCGCTGGAGAGGCTGGCAGCACTGATAAGAAGTGTCAATGTTACGCACAAAAAGCGTATCCCCACCAAACCGACCAAA